>WFXF01000043.1 GCA_015490755.1 Gammaproteobacteria bacterium | reverse complement strand
TGTAGGTCGGGTTAGCGCAGCGTAACCCGACATGATGGAAAGGAAGGTGTTAGCGGCGGATGTGGATAGTGAATGAGTTGTGGCTTGCTGGATTGGTGTCATGTTTCTCGTCAATTACTTTGTCGGGTTACGCTGCGCTAACCCGACCTACACTACGACTGCAGATTATGACACCTACCCACTATAAATCACATAGAGCCAATTTTTTCAATGCTTTTCTTTACCCAGCAAGGATTGTAGCTATTGATTATGGTCTTGATAGAAAATTATGTATCAGTGAAATGGTTTTACCAGAAAAATAGTGTTTTATTGACTGTTTTTTAGAGTCATCAGGTCACATGAGAGCTGCTACTGAGTATTTTTTTAATCAGTGATATCACCATTTTAGGTTCAAACGGCTTGTCGCAAATGGCTGAAATACCGGACTGTTTAATACCTGCCAAATGGCTGTTTTCTGAGTCACTTGTCACCATTAAGACAGGAATTGATGATTGATTACTTTGTTCACGAACGTAATCAATGAGTTCACGGCCATCCATTTCAGGCATGTTGTAATCCGTTACAATCAGATCAAAAAAATCGGATTCCAGTTGATCAATCGCCTCTTTTCCATTAATGGTTTCTGTAATATTTTCAATGCCGAGTGAGTTTAAAATTCTAATAATGTGTTTACGAGCGCTCAAGCTATCATCGACAAGAAGAACATGCAGATCTTCAATATCAAAATCTTCAAGTGCATCGGTGTCGGGCTCTAAAAAGTCAACGGTCGCATACAGTGCATTGCGCAGTTCATTCAAGTCAAAAGGTTTAGGTAAAATGGCAACGACACCCGCTTGGCGTATAGGCTCAAGATAATAGTCAGATATTTCACTGGAGATCAGCATAAAAGGAATGCTGTCAAGGTCAGGATCATTTTTGAGTGATTGAACGAGCTCAGTGCCGCTCATATCAGGCAGATACATGGCGCTGATAATCAGGTCAGGTTTGAACGATGTTTTGAGGCTTTCGAGGCATGATGATCCTTCTTGAAACCACTGTGAACGGGAGACACCCAAACTTTCCAGATGGTTGGAAATGATTTTTTTTTGGGTCGGTGAGGGTTCAATCAATGTGATTGAAAGGTCCTGAATAGTGAGTGATTTTGCCGCCATGAATCCGTTCTCTTTGTATCGCTGTTTTGATTCTTATCGGTAAATGTAATAATCACTTAAGGAGTTGTTATCAAAATTATGTGCACTCAAATTGTCGATAGAATATATTAAAGATGAACTGGACTATTCAAAATGCTCGTGAAACTTACAACATAGGCTACTGGAGTGGTGGTTACTTTGATATTGATGATTCCGGGCATTTAATAGCCACCCCTGGAGGTGATAATCCAGTTGCGATCGATTGTATTTCGTTAAGTCGTGATATTAAAAATGCGGGGCTTTCTCTGCCCGTGTTAGTGCGCTTTCCTGAAATTTTACACCAGCGTGTAAAAAAACTTTGCGGTGCATTTGAGTTGGCTATGGTGGATGCTCAATACCAAGGGCAATTTACTGCGGTATATCCGATCAAAGTCAACCAGCAGCGCAGTGTGGTGGAAGAGATCTTGCGCGGTGATAATGGGCAGGTGGGGCTGGAGGCGGGGAGCAAGCCTGAATTGATGGCCGTGCTGGCGTTATCTTACCAAAATGGTGGCGTGGTGATATGCAATGGTTATAAAGATCGTGAATATATTCGACTTGCTCTGATCGGGCAGCAACTGGGTCATGATGTTTGTATTGTGCTTGAGAGGCTTTCAGAGCTGTCGATGGTGATTGAAGAGGCGCGTGATCTGGGAGTGACTCCTAAATTGGGTGTTCGGGTTCGGTTGACAACGATTGGCATGGGCAAGTGGCAAAACAGCGGCGGCGAAAAAGCAAAGTTTGGACTCTCTGCGACACAGATATTAGAAGTTGTTGACCGGTTGCGGCATGCCAATATGCTCGATACCTTGCAGCTGCTCCACTTTCATCTTGGTTCTCAAATCTCCAATATTCGTGATATTCAACGTGGTTTGCATGAAGCCGCTCGTTTTTATGCGGAACTTCACCGCTTGGGCGTTAATATTGGAGCTGTCGATGTGGGCGGTGGTCTGGGGGTGGATTATGAAGGAACGCGTTCACGCAGCTTCTGTTCGATGAATTACAGTATGCGTGAATATGCTCAAAATATTGTACGTATTTTGTGTGATGTTTGTGATGCTCAAGGGTTAAAGCACCCCGATATTATCACTGAGTCTGGTCGTGCCATGACGGCACATCATGCCATGCTGATCACCAATGTGATTGATGTCGAACGGCGACAAGAAGATGCATTGCTGTTACCCCCGAATAAAAATGATCCACATATTCTTCATGATTTATGGAAAGCCTTGCAGAGATTGCCGTTATCACCGGCGTTAGAAATTTATCATGATGTGGTGCATTACCTTGATGAGGCACAGGCGATGTATGTGCATGGGGTTTTGACGCTTGAGCAGCGTGCACAGGCTGAACAGCTCTATTTTGTGACATGTAAAAAAGTACAGCTACTATTGCGCCCTGAATTGCGTGCTCATCGTGAAGTGCTAGATGAATTGAACGAAAAACTGGCAGATAAATATTTTTGTAACTTTTCACTGTTTCAATCGTTGCCTGATGCGTGGGCGATTGATCAGGTCTTTCCTATCGTTCCGCTACAGCGTTTAAATGAAAAACCAACACGCAGAGCAATTATTCATGATATTACTTGCGACTCTGACGGTCGTATTGACTATTATGTGGATGAAGCGGGCATTGAAAGCAGTTTGCCGCTGCACTCTATTGATCTTTCTGATAACAGTGAACCCTATTTATTAGGTATTTTTCTGGTGGGTGCTTATCAGGAAATTCTGGGTGACATGCACAATCTGTTTGGGGATACTCATTCGGTGAATGTAGAGTTAGACGATGATGGGGGTTACTGTTTGACGCAGGTGATCGAGGGCGATATGGTTGATTCGGTATTAAATTCTGTCCGGTTTGATATTGATGAACTGATGGATATTTTCCAGAAAAAAGTTAAATCGGCCTCATTAGACAATAATCAACGAATGATCTTCATGCAGGCCTTGAAAGTGGGGATGAGTGGCTATACTTATCTTGAAGACGAATGAATGTGAAAATTTTTAAACCTATAAGAAGGAAAACCAATGAGTACAAGTAGTGATATCACAGCTGTGATGAAAACCAGTCAGGGCACAATCCGTTTAAAGCTGTATGCAGAGCAGACTCCAGTGACCGTAGCGAGCTTTGTTAACCTGGTGGAGCGTGGTTATTACAACGGCCTGAACTTTCATCGTGTGATTGCCGACTTTATGATTCAGGGGGGTTGTCCTTCAGGCACAGGTACAGGCGGGCCAGGTTATCAATTTGAAGATGAGTGTAATAGTGAATTGCGCCATGATAAACCGGGTGTCTTTTCGATGGCGAATGCAGGGCCGGGAACGAACGGCAGCCAGTTTTTTATCACTCATGTTGCTACGCCCTGGTTAGATGGTAAACATACCGTTTTTGGTGCGGTGGTCAGTGATGACGATATGACGGTTGTTAATAAAATTTCACAAGGAGATTCCATCGAATCAGTTGAAATCGAAGGGGATACTGCGGAGTTGAAAGCTGCAACAAAATCTCGTTTGGATGAGTGGAATATGGTTTTGGATAAATAGATATTCACCGTTGAATATTTTACTGAAAAACCCGGCTACTTTGCCGGGTTTTTTGTGGGAAAAGTAATTTTTAAAGCGTATAGTCTGTAAGAGTAACAGCTGTTTTTTATATGTAACCGGAGTTGATGTGATGACTGAAAATACTCATAACACAGAAAAGCTCGTCCATGCTTACAATCGTATGCTGGAGCGGGTTAAAGCGTTAGTTGAACAAACTGAAAAAGAGGCTTCGCCTGTTATCCATAAAGCATTGGAAACGGCTCGTGAAAAAGCTGTCGAACTGGGTGAGGTTACTCAGGAAGAAGCCAATAAAGTTTCGGACTATTTAAAGCGTGATCTGGAGGATGCAGGACACTACCTTAAGCAGACAGAATCAGAACTGTCCGATTGGCTCAAATTTGAACTGGAACTCATTGAGATAAAAGTACTTGAGCTGTTTTCCGATATGGCCGACCATACTCGCGAAGAGCTCGAAAAGCTATCTGAACGTGCGCGCAAGGAGAGCGAGTGGCATACAGGAGAGGTGACCGGAATAGGGACGCTCCATTGTGTGAGCTGCGGGCAGGAGATTCATTTTCACTCTACAGGCCATATTCCCCCTTGCCCCAAGTGCCACAAAACAGTTTTTAAACGGTGATTTCCTGACGTGTCTTCGTCGTCATTTGAGACTGAGTCATATGATCATCTACTAAAGCCGGCTGACCTTACCACCTGGAAGCCACTTTGGTATTTCAATTACTACCGTATAGCGCTTGGCTGTATTTTTGTATTGATGGCACTTTATGGCGATGAATTGAAATTACGTGGTGATGTAAACAGTCCACTTCTTTTTACTGTTAGCCTGTTTTATCTTTTAGTCGGTATTATTGCTGTCTTTAGTGTATTAAAACGTTGGCCTGACTTTACGGGTCAAGTGTATACATTAACTGTTATTGATATTCTTTTTATTACATTCATCATGCATGCTGCTGGTGGAGCTGGGAGTGGTTGGGGGGTGTTGCTTGTGGTCGCTATGGCGGGCAGTAGTCTGATTATGAGTCTGCGGGCTGTTCTGTTTTTTGCTCTATTCGCCAGTATGATCGTATTAGGTGAGCAGTTTTATACTCAAACTTTGATCTTTCAGCCGAACACGAGTCTTGCGCAGTCGGGAATGCTTGCTCTTGTTATCCTGGTAGTCTCTTTATCGATACACCTTCTTGCCAATAAATTACGTGAGAGTGAAGCGCTGGCGGCGGAGCGAGGCAGTGATCTTGCTAACATGGTTCAATTGACCCGGTATGTAATTAAGCAGATGCAAACGGGAATTGTTGTGTTGAACCGCTTGGATCAGGTGCATTTGGTCAACGAGTCTGCACGTCATCAATTGGGTTTGAAAGGTGACGTGGAAGGGGTTGCGCTGATTGCGGTATGCAGCGAACTTTCATCCAGATTGAGTGTGTGGAAAACAGGTAGGCCTAGTGCGAAAAGTACATTTCGTGCCAATGAAATGTCCATTGATTTGTTACCACATTTTGCTCGTTTGGGTACAGACCATAAGATCTCGGGAACGCTGATTTTTCTTGATGATATCGCTGCAATGGCGCAGCAGGCGCAGCAACTTAAATTGGCATCACTTGGGCAGTTGACCGCAAGTATCGCACATGAAATTCGTAACCCGCTGGGAGCGATCAGTCATGCCGGGCAGTTGTTGGCAGAGGCACCTGATTTGTCGCAAAGTGATTTGCGTTTGACTGAAATTATTCGCAAGCATGCATTACGAGTCAATACAATTGTTGAAAATATTTTGCAATTGAGCCGAAGTGGTCAGTCTCAACCCGTGCAAATTAATTTGCACGACTGGTTGGTGCAGTTTGTTGATGAGTTTTGTTCAGATCAGCATCTTGATCGCACACAGGATATAGCCACAACTTTTGAGTTAAAAACTATTATTGTTCATTTTGATACAACACAGTTATATCAGGTGGTGTGGAATATTTGTCATAACGGCTTACGCTATAGCCAGCCTGGTGAAGGTGCGGCAAAATTAGAGTTACGAGTAGGTTTTACCAGAAAGTCACATAGGGCTTATTTGGATATTATCGATTTTGGACCAGGCATTAGTACAGAAGAAATAGAGCGTGTATTTGAGCCTTTTTTTACTAAAGAAACTGAAGGGACAGGTCTGGGGTTATATATTGCTCGAGGCTTGTGTGAAGCAAATCAGGCACGATTAAATTATTTGCCTGCTATAAATGGTGGAAGTTGCTTTCGTATTACTTTCGCAGATACTAGAAGAGTGCTTCCAGGAATATAAGGAGATAATCTATGAAGCAATCCGTTGTACTCATTGTTGACGATGAACCCGATATTCTTGAGCTATTGGCTTTAACTCTTGAACGTATGGATATTTTATGTCACCCAGCAAAAAATCTCACTGATGCGAAGTGCTTACTTAAAAAACATACGTTTAATTTATGTTTGACTGATATGCGTCTACCCGATGGAAATGGCATTGATTTAGTAAAGCATATACAAAAATATTTTTCTGATTTGCCAGTAGCAGTGATTACTGCACATGGCAGTATGGTTTCTGCGGTTGAAGCACTTAAAGCGGGTGCCTTTGACTTTGTTTCAAAGCCTGTTGATTTACAGGTTCTACGTAATCTTGTGCAAACGGCACTCAAACTTTCTCTAGTGCCTGCAGAGAAAACAGTGGCTGTGGGTGAAAAACCGACTCTTGAGTTGCTAGGGGCATCAGCTGTTATCCAGTCAACTCGGTCAATGATAGATAAATTAGCACGTAGCCAGGCTCCTGTTTATATCAGCGGTGAATCTGGTTCAGGTAAAGAGCTGGCGGCACGCTTGATTCACGAAAAAAGTGCGCGTCGTGACTTCTCTTTTGTTCCGGTGAATTGTGGTGCAATTCCACAGGAGTTGATGGAGAGTGAATTTTTTGGGCATAAAAAAGGAAGCTTTACGGGAGCTGTCTCAGATAAAGAGGGGTTATTTCAGGCCGCTAGTGGCGGCACTCTGTTTTTGGATGAAGTGGCAGATTTGCCGCTGCAAATGCAGGTGAAACTACTCAGGGCTATCCAGGAAAAGGCCGTTCGCCCTGTAGGCGAACAAAAGGAACAAGCCGTTGACGTGCGTATTTTATGTGCAACGCATAAAAATTTATCGAAATTAGTAGAAGATGATTGTTTTCGGCAAGATCTGTTTTATCGCATTAATGTGATTGAGCTGCATATGCCAAGTTTAAGGGAGCGCCCTGAAGATATTCAGTTACTGGTTGATTACTTTCTGACCCGATTGGCCGAAGCAGTGAATGAAGTACCACCAGTATTATCTGAAAAAGCTTTGGCGGCATTAAAAAGTTACATTTTTCCAGGTAATGTTCGAGAGCTGGAGAACATTCTCGAACGTGCAATGACCCTTTCGGAAGGGGAAAAAATTGAGCTTGAAGATCTGCAGCTTCCTGAGTTTGAGGCGATCGTTTCAGATCATCACTCAGACAAGGCGGAGCAAAAAATAGCAACGGGCAATTTAGATTCAATGGTATACTCTGTGGAAAAAGAGACCATTATAAAAGCATTAGAGCAAGCGCGTTATAATAAAACCGCTGCGGCCAGGATATTGGGCATCAGTTTTGGTGCGTTACGTTATCGTTTAAAAAAATTAGACCTTGCGTAAATAAAGGATTTTATAAGCATGTTAGAATTCATAATCTATGGCGCAAATGTTTTAAGTATATAGCGCTGTCTGTTTAATCGTGTAGAGCATAAAAATGAAAGTCGATTACAAACGTATTTCTGTGATTTTTCATGATTTCCTTATGGTGTCATTAGCGTGGGCAGCGGCTTACCTGACTCGTTATCAGTATTCTCTGGGTGATGCAGAAGTTCAAAGTATGTTACAGCTATTGCCTGTAGTATTGGTTGTGCAAGGTATTGTGTTGTGGAGAGTTGGGCTATATCGTGGGGTATGGCGTTTTAGCAGTGTACCTGATGTGTGGCATATTATTCGCAGTGTTGCTATTGGTACTTTGGCGATTAGTCTGGTGCTGTTTCTGTTTACTCGTCTGGAAGGTGTGCCTCGTTCCGTATTGGCATTTTATGCAGTCTATTTGACTCTTTTTCTTGGAGTTCCCCGTTTAATCTATCGTATCTACCGTGATCAAAAATTGCAGTGGAGCAATATTTCACAGCGTAAACGAGTGCTGGTTTTGGGTGCAGGTCGAGCTGGAGAGATGTTGGTGCGCGAAATGCGGCGTGATGATGGTTATTTGCCTGTTGGTTTTTTAGATGATAATAGTCGTCTTAAAGGTGCCAGTGTGCATGGCACCCAGGTGATGGGGTGTGTGAACCACTTGCCAGAAGTTGTAAATTCATTATCAATCGACTTGGTGATGATTGCGATGCCAACAGCAACAAACAGTGAAATGCAACATGTGGTTGATCTGTGTGAGAAGCTTGATATTCCATTTAAAACGTTACCTCGTTTGCAAGACCTGTCTTCGGATCGCACAGTCTTGGAAGCATTGCGTGAAGTTAAGCTGGAAGATCTATTGGGTAGAGATGCAATTACTTTGGATTGGAAGCGTATTAGTAAGGGGTTGGCGGGCAAAACCGTACTGATTACAGGAGCTGGTGGATCAATCGGCTCTGAGCTTTGTCGTCAAGTGTGTCGGTTAGGGCCTGCTGCATTGGTACTTTACGAACGCTCTGAATATAATTTGTATAGTGTTGAGATGGAGCTGCGCCGGGAATATCCAGAGCTTGTGTTGTATGCTTTTCTTGGGGATGTGTGCGATCAAGCCACTGTTGATCATGTCATGAAGCGCTGCAAACCTGAGGTTATATTTCATGCTGCGGCCTATAAACATGTGCCTATTTTGGAGAGCCAGGCACGGCAAGCAATTATTAATAATGTCTCTGGTACACGTACTATGGCACGTGCAGCATCGACATGGGGCTGTGAGACGTTTGTCATGATCTCTACGGACAAAGCGGTTAACCCTGCCAATGTGATGGGGGCAAGCAAACGTGCGGCTGAAATCTATTGTCAGGCACTGAACCGACGCTCGAACACTCACTTTATTACAGTGCGTTTTGGTAATGTATTAGGGTCTGCCGGAAGTGTGGTGCCGTTGTTTAAAAAACAGATTGCCGCAGGTGAACCGGTCACAGTGACTCACCCCGAAATTACACGCTATTTCATGACCATTCCAGAAGCATGTCGGCTTATTATGGAAGCGAGTGTCATGGGTAAAGGTGGAGAAATTTTTGTACTGGATATGGGGGAGCCTGTAAAAATCAGTTATCTGGCGGAACAGCTCATCATTCTTTCCGGTAAAAAACCGGGTAAAGATGTGAAGATAATTTATACAGGGTTGCGTCCAGGTGAGAAGTTGTATGAAGAGCTGTTTTATGAACAGGAAAATTTGAGCCCGACAGGTCATGATAAAATTTTGCTGGCGCAGGCAAAAAAGGTCGATTGGGATTGGCTCAATAGTGAAATTGATGCCATGCATCTCGCTGCCAGAGGCTATGAAGAGAAAAGAATGATGAGCTCACTTGAAAAACTGGTGCCTGAAATGCATCGGGTGGCAGGTGATAAACCGTCTGGTAATGTTGTTAATTTAAAAACAGCATCATGATTTTTACTCCGTATTTTTATTTCATCCCGCCCCGCCTTTATACCATTCACTTCAGTAGAAAAACAGACTGTTATTAAATTTATTTTTGGGTATAATTCGCATGTTTCCACAACATGATGTGCTTTTGTATTTAGGATGGCACAATATGCGTGAGTATTAATACGTATTACTTTGTGGTGAAACATGCTTTAAAAGTATGAAGGGAAATATTAATTGTTAGCTGCTAATATGAGAGGATACTCACCCAAATGAAAGGCGCTGTTCTTAAATTTAATACTGATCCAATAACTGAAATCCCTATGCAATCTGCATCATTAGATATTTGGGATAAAAAATACCGTTTAAAATCCAAGGATGGCGATATTGTTGATCGTACGATTGATGATACTTTCAAGCGGGTTGCTCGTGCTTTGGCTGATGTGGAAGCGACAGAAGATCAGCGTGAAAAATGGTTTGAGCAGTTTTTATGGGCACTGCGTCATGGTGCCATTCCAGCAGGTCGTATAATCTCTAATGCAGGTGCATTGGCCTATAAACCTGCCACCTCGACAATCAACTGCACTGTATCAGGTATTGTTCATGACTCAATGGATGATATTTTAAATAAAGTACATGAAGCCGGTTTAACACTAAAATCGGGTTGTGGTATCGGCTATGAATTTTCAACGCTGCGTCCGAAAGGGGCGTATGTTTCGGGCGCAGGTGCTTATACATCGGGCCCGCTCTCTTTTATGGATATCTACGACAAAATGTGCTTTACCGTCTCTTCTGCGGGAGGGCGGCGTGGAGCGCAGATGAGTACATTTGATGTGGGACACCCTGATGTGCTGGATTACATTCGAGCCAAACGGGAAGATGGCCGTCTGCGTCAATTTAATTTGTCACTGTTGATTACCAAAGAGTTTATGGAAGCGGTAAAAAATGATGATGACTGGAAGCTGGCCTTTCCAATTTCTGAAAAAGAGTTAAAAACAGACAATATTGACCTTGAAGATGTCACTAAGGTGATTTGGCGGGAGTGGCCGATTAAAGAAGGTTTTATTACTAACGATGCAGGGCAGGTTGCTTGTCGTGTTTATAAAACGATTCGTGCGGAGCGTTTGTGGAATGTCATCATGACATCTACTTATGACTTTGCGGAACCCGGTTTTATTCTTATTGACCAATACAATGAGATGAATAATAACTGGTTTTGTGAAAATATTCGCACCACAAACCCTTGTGGCGAACAGGGTTTGCCGCCCTATGGTTCATGTCTGCTAGGATCCATTAACCTGACTCGCTTTGTATTGAATCCTTTTACTGATAAAGCAGAATTTGATTGGGAAAGTTACCGCAAAGTGGTTCGAATATTTACACGGATGCTTGATAATGTGGTTGAGATTAATGGCCTGCCGCTGCCGCAGCAGCGTCATGAGATTGAAAGTAAGCGTCGTCATGGAATGGGGTATTTGGGTTTGGGCTCAACAATGACGATGTTGTGCATGAAATATGGGTCAAAAGATTCACTGGAGTTTACTGAAAAAGTGACTCAGGAGCTCGCATTGATCGGTTGGGAAACCGCGTTAGAGTTAGCAAAAGAGAAAGGGCCGGCTCCAGCTTTGGAAGAAAATTTTACGGTGACAGATGAGATGTTGCTGAAACGTCCGGAAATGGCTGATGATGGCTGGAAGGTGGGTGATACCGTTCAAGGTAAGGTACTACACGCCAAATACAGTCGTTATATGCAGCAAATTGCTCACGTTGCCCCCGAGCTGGTTGAAGAGTTGAGTAAAGTTGGTGCGCGTTTCACACATCATAGTTCAATTGCACCGACAGGAACGATTTCACTCTCTCTGGCGAATAATGCCAGTAACGGCATTGAGCCCTCATTTGCGCATCACTATTTCCGTAATGTCATTCGCGAAGGCAAAAAAACAAAGGAAAAAGTGGATGTCTGTTCTTATGAGTTATTAGCATACCGTGAGCTGGTTAATCATAAAGCGATGCCGAACTCAGACAAGGCTGAAGAGAGTCTGCCTGATTACTTTATTACAGCGGATAGCATCTCACCAAAACAGCATGTTGATGTGCAAGCGGCCTCACAAAAATGGATTGATTCTTCCATCTCTAAAACAGCCAATGTGCCTACGGATTACTCTTATGAAGATTTTAAAGATATCTATCTGTACGCTTATGAAAAAGGGCTTAAAGGTTGCACCACTTTTCGTTTCAACCCGGAAGCATTTCAAGGGGTGCTGGTTAAAGAGACTGATCTGGAAAACACAACGTACAGTTTTACCCTGGAAAATGGTGAACAGGTTGATCTGAAAGGC
The DNA here is from genome assembly GCA_015490755.1 of Gammaproteobacteria bacterium. Taxonomy (GTDB): domain Bacteria; phylum Pseudomonadota; class Gammaproteobacteria; order JAADGQ01; family JAADGQ01; genus S141-38. Next base: position 15,958 of record WFXF01000043.1, on the reverse strand, counting down.
AATGAAGAGGTGGAGTACGATGGTGAAATACACACCGCTGCAAATCTTTATGATGCTCTAAAAGAAGGTTATTACGGGAAGCTTTAATGATGGCTGTTAAATTAAAAAGTAAAATCGTAGGTTACAAAGTTAAATCTGCCGATGATGAGAAAGTAGAACCTATCGCAGAAAGCAGTGTGGCTGATGTGATTCAGATGCATGAAAAAGTTGAACGCCCTGAAATGCTGGTGGGTTCAACATATAAAATTAAAACGCCGCTCTCAGAACATGCGCTGTATGTCACGATTAATGACATTGTTTTGAATCAGGATACCGAACACGAGCTGCGCCGTCCTTTTGAAGTGTTTATTAATTCCAAAAATATGGATCACTTTCAATGGATTGTTGCACTGACACGAATCATTTCTGCGGTGTTCAGAAAGGGGGGGGACGTTACATTTTTGGTCGATGAATTAAAAGCAGTTTTCGACCCGCGTGGTGGATATTTCAAGAAAGGTGGTCAATTTATGCCATCACTGGTGGCTGAAATTGGTGATGCGATTGAGTCACATCTGCGCATGATCGGAATGATTCAGGATGAAGACCTCGATGAACACCAGAAGAAAATGATTGCTGAAAAACGTGCGCAACTGGAAGCTGTGCAGAGTAAAAGTGAAGATAATAGTAATGACGGTGATTTTCCCGCCGGTGCAGAGCTCTGCCCTAAATGCAGCACCAAAGCGATGATCAAAATGGACGGTTGCTTGACCTGCCTGAATTGTGGTGATTCAAAGTGTGGTTAAATTGCTGTGCACTATTTAAAAAAGTGAACAAAGGGCAGCGTTGAAAGGTATACGATCAATGCAAGAATGGCGACATACATAGCAACAAAAAACGGCTTCTCCCTGATTAAATCAAGAGCCGTTTTGTGTTGACCCTCTTTTTTGAGTTGATCATATTCCGCACGTTTACGAGTGGCGCGTTCGACGGCATACTCAGCTAAAAGCTTCTTAACCTGTGGGTGCTGCCTTTTATCTTTAATCCATAAAGCAGGTGATGATATGCCCCAGCGCCCCGCAGGTGTTTCATAAAAGTCGATATTATGCTGATTAAACAGATCTCGAACTTCTTCGAGCTCATCATCGGGGACATTGTTAAGATTAAAAACACGAATAGCCATATACAAAAGAAGCCTTTTAAAAATAACCTGATTTGTCTGACATATTACTTCAATAGAAAAGTAAGAGCATCTATTGAGCATCACTGCTAAACTGCGGCTCAGTCCGAGCCAAATAAAAACTGTGAACTGAACTCTAAATGTACAGCTATATATTACGCCGCTTATTACTGATGATTCCAACTTTATTAGGTATCACCCTGGTTGTATTTACGGTGATGGCTGCTGCTCCGGGGGGAATTAGCGCTCAGAGTTTGATTGAAGGTAATCTGGAGCCGCAAGCCAAGCAGGCGATGGAGGAGTACTATAATCGGCTGTATGGATTGGATCAGCCTGCTCCGGTGCAATACTTGCGCTGGTTGAATAGTATCTCCCCGATCGGTTTTACCTTTGATGAAAGTGGAAGCATCGATGGTTTTTCTCTATTTAAAGGCTCCGATCTGGGAACAAGCTTTCGCTATGGACGCTCTGTGCTGGATTTAATCGAGGAGCGTGTGCCGATTACATTGCTCCTGAATGTACTCTCTTTGCCCATTATCTATCTGCTTTCCATTGCAGTTGGGGTGCATGCCGCAACGCAGCGTGGAAAATCATTTGATACCTCATCCAGCATTGCTATGCTGGGTTTATGGTCGATTCCTACCATGTTGGCAGGTGTGCTATTAATCGGTTTTTTTGCCAGTGATCAGTATTGGCAATGGTTTCCAACAGCAGGTTTAAGTGATCGTGAAGCACTGGATATGCCCTTTCTACCTCATTGGGGGTCGGTGCTGGATGTTTTGCTGTTGATGCTTTTTATGGTGGTCGGGTTATTGTCGCTGGTTGCATTGAGTCAATATGCAAAACGTACCTTAAGAACAGCGATAATGGCGGGGCTAGGCGGAATTCTGGGTTTTATGATGGCCAGTGATGTTAATGCGGGTTCCGGATTTATGTCGGTTTTTCTTGGTGGGATTGGTTCTGTTCTATTTGGTTTGCTAGGGTTTACCAGCTTTACCGCACTGCGTACCAGTTCGATGGGTTTTCTCGGTATTTTTCTCGGTATTTTATTCGCATGTGCCTTGATGCAGGATGAATTTGTACGTGGTTTTCTGCTGGACCGTATCTGGCATCTGGTTTTACCCGTGCTCTGTTTGACTTATGGTGGCTTTGCTTTTTTGGCAAAATTGATGCGAACGGCCATGCTGGAAAATCTGTTAGCCGACTATGCACGCACTGCACGCGCTAAAGGGTTGGCTGAGCGGGATGTTTTGTGGCGGCATGTATTTCGTAACAGCTTACTGCCATTGATCACCGTTTCTGCGAGTCTGTTGCCTGGCTTGCTGGCAGGGTCCGTGATTGTCGAAGCTATTTTCAGTATTGATGGTATGGGTAAACTGGCCGTTGAAGCCGTGAAGGGAAGGGACCGCGAATTGGTGCTATCGATTACGTTGATCAGTGGTTTATTGACCTTATTCAGTTATCTGATTGCTGACCTCTGTTACGCCATAGCCGATCCTCGGGTGAGTTATGACTGATTCAGGGTTACCTAAAAAAAGCAGCGGTTATACCTCGCAAATTTTGCGTGATACATTCAGCCGTTGGGGGGCTAAATTAGGTCTGTTCTGGATCGGCGTGCTGGTTTTTTGCGCTGTATTTGCCCCCTTGTTAGCCAATAGCCACCCATTGATTTTGAGTCAAAATGGGCAATGGCAGAGTCCAATGATGCAATTTATGACACCTAACGATGTGATTATATTTTCATTGTTTTTGATTACAGCCATTCTGTTGCGGATATCGTGGAGCTTACGGCATAAAATAGTGACCGGATTAGGTCTGTTGTTTGTAGTGACCACATTGAGCATCATTTTTGTTACTCCGCCTGAGCTGACGATTTATGAGCAATACCGTGATAATCAAAGTGCAGAAAAATATGACTGGGTGATTCGCGCCCCGATTCCATATTCACCGAAAGACTATTTACGTGATGAAGGCGATACCGGGCTTGAAGCGCCGCTCAGCAGCCCAGAACGTACTCATTGGTTAGGAACAGAGGCCAATGGGGCGGATGTATTAAGCCGTATGATTCATGCGTCACGGATTGCGCTTGGGATTGGCTTTATCGCAACGGGTATCGCAATGTTTATCGGTATCATCATTGGTGGCTTGATGGGTTACTTTTCCAGATGGGTTGATATGATTGGAATGCGTCTGGTGGAAGTGTTTGAAGCCGTGCCCACACTGTTTCTATTGTTGATTTTTGTCGCTTTCTTTGATCGAAGTCTCTATATTATGATGGTGATTATTGGTGTTACGGGGTGGTCAGGTTATGCGCGTTACATTCGAGCGGAATTTTTACGTTTGCGCCAACAGGAGTTTGTACAGGCGGCGATTGCTTGTGATTTACCACTGAAATCAATTCTGTTTCGCCACATGTTACCCAATGGCATTGCGCCGATCTTGGTGGCCGCCAGTTTTGGAGTGGCCTCGGCCATTTTGGCGGAAGCGACATTAAGCTTTTTAGGTTTAGGATTAGTGGATGATCCTTCGTGGGGGCAAATGTTGAATCAGGCTGTTCAGGCATCAACATTCAATTGGTGGATGGCTGCTTTTCCAGGAGGGGCTATTTTTCTGACCGTGTTTGCCTACAATCTCATCGGGGAATCATTGCGTGATGCGATTGATCCTCATCTTAATAAATCGTAACGATACTGATTATATATCATGTTGCTTCAAGTAAAAAACCTTAAAACCTACCTGAAAAGTGGGGGTGAAACAGTAAAAGCTGTGGATGGTGTGAGCTTTCATATTGATCGGGGCGAGACGTTTTGTCTGGTTGGGGAGTCGGGCAGTGGTAAATCCATTACAGCACTTTCTGTGATTCAATTATTACCACAAGGTATCAGTTCTCACCCTGAAGGCCAGATTTTGTTTGATTACCGGCATGATGATGGTCAGGTCGAAAATGTTGATATGGTCTCTCTTGCCGAATCACATAAGCAAATGATCCGTGGTTCACGTATTGCCATGATTTTTCAGGAGCCGATGACCTCACTGAATCCAGTTTTCACCGTAGGTGACCAGGTGATTGAAGCATTACAACAGCACTATCCTGAAATGAGTGATGCTGATGCTCGTGCCCGCACCATTGAAGCTTTTAAACAGGTGAAAATTCCTAATGCTGAACAACGCATTGATGAATATCCTCATCGTTTATCCGGTGGGCAGCGCCAGCGTGTAATGATCGCGATGGCGATGGCCTGTGAACCTGACTTGTTGATCGCAGACGAGCCGACCACAGCTCTTGATGTGACGGTACAAGCTGAAATATTGCGTTTGATGAAAGATCTTCAACAGCGTTGTGGTACCAGTATTTTGTTTATTACGCATGATTTTGGTGTGGTATCGCAGATGGCCGATCGTCTGGCTGTGATGTCTCAAGGGAAGATGGTGGAGTGTGGCACATTAAAAGAAGTTATAAAGGTTCCCAAGCATGAATATACCAGGCAGTTACTCGCGGCCTTGCCCGAAAATTTACCTAGATCAAAAAAGCAACAGTTAGCTTCTGATTCAGATCAAAAATCATTGCTTGATGTATCGGGTTTGAAAGTCCACTTTCCAATAAAAAAAGGTGTTTTGCGGCGAACTGTTGATTATGTTCGAGCCGTTGATGAAATTGATCTGAAAATTCCTGAAGGACAAATTCTTGCGCTGGTGGGGGAGTCCGGTTGTGGCAAAAGCACATTTGGTAGAGCGTTGCTGCGTTTGATTAATTCGACTGGGGGTGAGGTTAATTTTGATGGGCAAGTGCTTACAGGTCTGTCACGCAAGCAGATGCGCCCATTTAGGCGACAAATGCAGATTATCTTTCAGGACCCAATGTCCTCTCTCAACCCGCGTTTAACGATTGCCAGTACGCTCACTGAGCCGATGAAAGTGCATGGCATTGGTTCATCTAATGAAGAGCGTTTGGAAATTGCCCGTAAAACCATGATGCATGTGCAGCTCGACCCGGAATATATCTGGCGTTATCCTCATGAATTTTCCGGTGGGCAGCGCCAACGCATCGGAATTGCACGAGCGCTTGTATTAGAGCCGCGTTTTATTGTCTGTGATGAGATCACCAGCGCCTTGGATGTTTCTGTGCAAGCGGATATATTGAAGTTGCTGCTGGATATTCGAAAAGAACGTAATCTCACACTGCTCTTTATTACACATAATATCGGTGTTGTGGAGTATGTGAGTGATGAAATGGCAGTGATGTATAAGGGTAAGATTGTTGAACGTGGTCTGACTTCTGATGTGTGCAAACAGCCACAGCATGAGTATACGCAGCAATTATTGGCCGCTGTGCCGCGTCTTGATATTTGAAAAACAGATCACGAATAAGAAATCTGATGGCTGCGGCTGCATGGCTGGGAACAGCTTCCAAATAACGATGCTCTATGAATTTTTAAATGGGTTTTATCAACTATGAAACAGATAAAAAATCTAAAATTAGTCGTAGTATTAATTTTGTTCACTCCCCAGTTATCCTGGGCAGACGAAGCGATTAAAGTGAAGGCGGTCCCTTTTTCACAACTTGCTTTTTATCTTGAATATTCCGCACCGGCAACGGTCGAGAGTTTGAATGAAAGCACTTTAAGTTCTGAATTGAGTGCACGCATTACTCACTTAAGCGCAAAGGTGGGAGATCGGTTAAAAAAAGGAGCTGTGCTGGTTCGTCTGGACTGTGGTGATTACAAACTGGCACTTCAGCAAGCGCAAGCTGGTTTGGCTGGGGTAAAAGCACGGTATGGTTTTGCAGAGCAACGCTTGAAGCGAGCGGAGCGCCTGCAAAGCCAGAAAAATATCTCCGAGGAGTTGTTAGAGCAAAATCAGATGGAGTTGGCAGGTCTGGAATCTGAGTTATCTGCACAGAGAGTCGGAGTCAAAATAGCTGAGCGTAATGTCTCAAAATGCACCATTCGAGCCCCTTTTGATGCTGTTGTGGTGAAGCGATTAAGTGGTGTGGGGGCGTTAGCAAACCCTGGTACGCCTCTGATTAAAGTGGTTGATGCGGGGCGTGGAAGCCTGGAAGTCAACGCTAAAATAATGACTCAGCAAGTTGAGTTATTGCAGCAATCCAGCGAGATAAAATTTCGTAGTAATAGTGATGTTTATCCAGTCAAATTACGTGCTGTCGTGGGCGTGGTTGAGCCTTTACAAAGAAGTCGTGACGCACGTTTTACTTTTGTAGAAAAACGGCCTTTATCGGGTCAAAGTGGGCGTTTGATCTGGAAAGGATCTCAAACTGTCATTCCTGCTGATTTTTTGATGGAGCGCAATGGTAGCTTGGGAATATTTGTCGCTGAAAATGGCGTTGCAAAGTTTCAAGAAATACCGGATGCATTGGAAGGGAGGCCGCTACGGGTTGATCTGCCACAGAATGCATGGGTGATCACTGAAGGACGTTATGCCTTGAATGATGGTGATCACATTAATCGGGTGCAATAAGAATGTATCAACGATTTTTACAAAACCATGTGCTTGCCAATCTGACATTCGTTTTGGTGTTAGTCATGGGCGCTTCGTCTTATATGATGATGCCGAGAGAGCAAGATCCAACCATTAATTTTAACTGGATTGATATCACCACTTTTTTGCCGAATGCTACAGCAGAAGACGTTGAAAAACGAGTCACCGATGTGCTGGAAGAGGCGATTCGCAAGGTGCCTGATGTGCGCTTTGTATCCAGTGTCAGTCGCGATAGTTTCTCCAGTATTTTAGTCCGTTTTGAAGACATTGATGAGCGCCTGTTTGACAAGCGTTTAAATGATCTGCGCCGAGAGCTGCAAAGCAAAGAGGGTGAACTGCCTGAAAGCGCTGAAACACCTATCGTCATGGAAGTTACAACATCAAATGCATTTCCTTCAGCCACATTGGTGATCACCGGTGCGGCCAATGATGAAAACCTGCGCCGTCAGGCTGAAAATATAAAAACAGATATTGAGCAGATGGACGGCGTTGATAAGGTGATGGAGAGTGCTTTATTAGCACCTGAGCTGCAAGTAAACTTCTTTCCGGAGCGCTTGGCTAGTGTCGGTATTGGGCCTGCTGCGCTGGCAGATACGGTACGTTCACATTATGAGGATACGGCTGCGGGCAGTTTGCACGTTGGTGATCAAAAGTGGCTGGTGCGGATGCAAGGCAGTGAGAGTAGTCCGGATTACCTCGCTCAATTACCCGTCAATCAGGTTCAAGGTGAGGTGTCGCTGGGTGAACTCTCAGAGGTCGTATATGGCAGAGAAAAAGCGACTCGACTGGTTCGTTATAACGGACAGCATGCAGTGATGTTATCCATCACTAAACAGGCTGAATCCAATACGCTGAAACTTGTTGAACGTGTTACCGAATATATTGAAAACCGTAATCAGCTCCATTCCAGCACAGGTGTGCAGTTAGTCCTCATTGATGACCAGACCGAAATTACCCGTAACGCATTGAACATTATGCAGACGAATGCAGTGCTGGGTTTGATTTTGGTGCTTTTTGTAACATGGGTTTTTCTGGGTAGCCGTATCGCATTTTTTACCACGATAGGCATTCCTTTTACATTGATGGGAACGTTTTGGTTGCTGAGTAATATGGGGCAGACACTTAACGTGAATATCCTGCTGGGCGTGGTGATTGCACTGGGAATGCTGGTGGATGATGCGGTCGTGGTGGTTGAAGCGATTTATTATCGACTGCAGCGAGGTGCTGATGTTGTCACGGCGACTGTGGAAGCTTTTCGTGAAGTGGTTGCCCCTGTGACAACCGCTGTGATGACAACTATATGTGCCTTTCTGCCCCTGATGTTATTGCCAGGAATTGTCGGTAAGTTCATGTTTATTATACCACTGGTTGTGACGGTGGCATTGTTGATCAGCCTGATTGAAGCCTACTGGATGTTGCCCGCACATGTTATGGCCGGTGGCGTAGGCAGTCAAAAGCCATCACGTATTCAGCATCATCGTACGGCTTTTTTGCATGCTATAAGAATTAAATATACACGCTGGCTGGTACGCGCAATGCGTTATCCAAAGCGATTAATGGCCTTTGTTGTATTACTTTTCGCTCTATCGGTTTATGCGACGGCTGCAGGTTGGGTCAAAATGGATTTTTTCGCCAGTGATCCACTTCGCCTGTTTTACGTGAATATTGAAATGGCTCCCGGTACATCGCTGGATAAAACCATGGATAAGGTATTGGAGATTGAAGATAAAATTCGGGCTAATACGGATGAATCGGAGGTTCGTGCCATTGCCAGTTACAGTGGGCAGATGTTTACTGAAATGGCTCCTTTTTTTGGAGATTATTTCGGTCAGATTATTGTCTCCTTGAATCCAAAAACGGAAGATATGCGAGGTGTGGATGATGTCATGGATGCCATGCGGGAAGAGGTTTTAAGCACGGTAGGGCCTGTAAAAATTGCTTTTCTACGGTTGGCCGGTGGCCCGCCTAGTGCCAAGCCAATCAGCGTGAAAGTGCGTGGTAACGACATGGCAGATCTGCGTCTGGCTGTGGCTGACCTCAAAGCTACACTGGCTAAAAATGAGGCCATTATTAATGTTACCGATGATGATAATCCGGGTCAGCTTGAGTTGACATTGAAAGTGAATCTGGATGCTGCACGCCGTGCCGGCATCGATCCTCAAACAATATCCCGAACACTGCGTTTGTTGGTGGATGGTGAAGTTGTCGCCAGTATGCAAAAGTCAGGTGATACGCTGGATGTGCGGGTGCGAGCAAAGCCTAAAACTTACCGCTCATTGGATGAGTTGCTCGAATATACATTGCCAATGAGTCAAGGGCGAGGCCGTATTGCACTGCGTGAATTGGTGCATCAAAATCGTGGTACCGGAATGGGGCATATTAGGCATTATAACTTTCGTCGAACGATTACTGTTGAAGGAGATATTGATAAAAGCCAGACGGATACGATAGCAGCCAATCAATGGATCATGGAGCAATGGGACGGTATGCAGAGTCAATACCCCAACATAAGTCTTGATTTCAGTGGTGAACTTGATGATATTCAAGAGAGTCTGGATGCGATGGCAATGCTGTTTTTAATGGGGATAGGCTTGATTTATCTGGTGCTCGGAACGCAGTTTAAAAGTTACTTTCAGCCATTGATTATTCTTTCGACCGTACCAATGGCATTTATTGGTGTGGTTGCCGGGTTATTGATTACACAAAACCCACTCAGTCTGTTTACGATGTATGGTGTGATTGCTTTGGCAGGAATTGCAGTGAATGCCGCGATCGTGCTGATCTCTGCGGCGAATACACGCCTGAGTGAAGGAATGAGTGTATCACATGCGACCATTTATGCGGCACGTCGGCGTGTGATTCCCATATTGATTACGACATTTACGACGATTGCCGGTCTGTTTTCGCTGGCGATTGGTTTGGGTGGAGAGTCACTGATCTGGGGGCCAATGGCGACAGCCATCGTTTGGGGGTTATGTTTCTCTACACTGTTAACACTGTTTGTCGTACCGCTGCTGTTCCGTATTTTTATGCGGCGCTCAAATGTTTGACTCAATAAATATTAAAGCGTCTCCATTGTTACAGTATCTTTTTCCCGTAGGTTCGGGGCCATCTTTAAACAGGTGACCATGATGGCCGCTGCACCTTGCGCAATGGTATTCGGTTCTTGGCAAGATCATTTTGAAATCAATTTTTGTTTCCAGGCGGTCTGGGATAAAATCGTAAAAACTTGGCCAGCCTGTACCACTGTCGTATTTCATTTCAGAAGTAAATAGCGGTAGGCTGCAACCTGCACAAGCAAATACTCCTGTTCGCTTTTCATCATTTAAAGGGCTGCTGAATGGTCTTTCTGTTCCTTCTTCACGAAGAATAAAATATTGCTCAGGTGTGAGCCGTTTTTTCCATTCTTGATCACTTAGTTCCAGTTTTTCAATCTTCATATTTTCTTTTAAGGTTGCTTTTGCGTGGGTGCGTAGTGGAATCATATATGTAGAAAAAAGAGCCACTCCTGCGAATAAAAATTTTCTGCGATTCATAGAGTTTTACCTTTTTCATGACAGTTCTTTGGCAGATACCAATTCCCGCGCATCCCCAAGTACCTCTTGCAACAGTGCCTCCGGTAGCTCAGGAGCATCAATAAGCGAGATGGCACGCAGCAGGGCATTCGCTTGATCCGGTACTAATAGACCTTTTGGCAGTGCATGGGAGTAGATCCATACTGCGGCTTCTTCTCGGCTGGGTGCTCGTTTGAGATCATCTTTGGCCGCCGTCGTCAGTAACATGGCGGAAGCCAGTAGCTCCACTGCGCTGGTAAAGCAGTGTTGCTCTACCAGCAGCTCCGCCGCTTTCAATTTCTCTTCTGCCTGAGTTTGAAGTGGGGAAATTTGCGGTTGTTGTCCTTCTGCATCAAAGAGCGGTGCCGCGCCTGCGATGGGGGAGGCAGCACCGAGGCGTTGCAGGCCGATGAGTGTGCGTGGATCAATGAGGGCGACACCAACGCCCTGCAGTGACAGATCGTTGGCGTGTTCGGCATCTTCATCGTTGAATTGCTCTATCACGACCAGTAAACCACCGCCAGTGCCGAGAATGCGTTCGACGCGATTGCCCCAGCGTTCTTGAACCGCTTCGATGGTGCGGCGAACCGTTATGTCCTCTTCGGACTCTTCTTGTTTATCGATGATTTTCGCTGATGCTCGCTCGCTGCTTTCCGTTGCAACTGCTTCGGGCATCTCTTCCTCAGCGGTAGAGCCACTTGCCTTGGTGGGCTCTTTTTCGTTTAGCTCTTCAATCACCGTCTCCAGCATCCGTTTGGAGACACCAACGGTATCCTGTTCGGCCAGCGGATCGACAACATTGTTGAACAGATCGCGTTTGCCCTGCACCAGCTGTAGCACTCGCTCTTCATAAGAGTCGGCGGCGATGATAAGAATGATCTGCACTTTCTTTTTCTGCCCAAGGCGGTGGATGCGGGCAATGCGCTGGTCAAGGATTGCGGGATTCCATGGGATATCGAGATTGATCAGCACAGAGCCCGACTGCAAATTGAGCCCCACACCACCGGCATCGGTAGAGATAAAAAGCTGGGTGGCATCATCTTCGAAAAAGCGATCCATAAGCTCGCCCCGTTTAGCGGTGGGGACTCCACCATGCAGACGTACGCTGCCGATATGCAGCTTCTTAGCCAGCTCTTCCACCATGAAAGTCATGCGCTCCCACTGGGAAAAAACCACCACTTTCAGCCCATCTTGCAGGCAGAGTTCCTCCAGCAGAGTCGCTACTTCGTCGAGTTTGGGTGAGCCGATACTCTCTGTTATCTACTAGCCCAGCGGCATTGCAGGCCATACGTGCCTGTTGCAGTGAGGCCATCATACGATTCTGCTCAGAGGGTGTGAGAGGACGGCGTTTGGCGATGGTCGCGAGGCGACCCGCAGTGGCGAGGGCGCTGTCGTGCAGCTCCTGTTGAGCAGTTGTCATTGCTACGTCGAGGCGCAGCTCTGTACGGTCGGGAAGCTGATCACGCACCAGACTGCGATCGCGGTGCAGCATTACTGGCGCAATGCGTCGCCGCAGCTCCGACAGATTGCGGTAACCAAGTACCTTGCCGCGCTCATCTGTCACATGAAAATCGATCAGATAGCGCCACAGCGGGCCGAGTACATGCGGATTGACGACTTGCAGCAGGCTGTAGAGATCTTCCAGTCGGTTTTCCAGCGGCGTACCAGTGAGCACAAAGGCGTAGCGGCTGGGGATCAGTTTGATGGTAGAGGCGATTTTGGTGCGCCAGTTTTTAATACGCTGTGCTTCGTCCAGAATCAGCAGATCGGGGCGTAGTATCTGATTGATCACCGTCAGATCACGCAGTACCAGTTCATAGTTGACGATGCAAAACGGGTGGCCTTTGCGATACTGTGCCTGGCGCGCTTCGGGGCTGCCTTGAATGATTTGTACTTTATGGTCGGTGAACTTGGCGATCTCTCTAGCCCACTGCTGTTTCAGAGAGGCGGGACAGATCACCAGGATGGTGTTGACATCCGCATTACGTTCCAGCCATGATGCAGCAGCAATTGCCTGCAGCGTTTTACCCAGCCCCATGTCATCTGCCAGCAGCGCCCGGCCAGTGGCGGCCAGAAAAGCGACGCCTTCTATCTGGTAGGGGTAGAGCCGCGCCCTGATACCGGGAAGTACACTGCCTGAGTTGCTGATCTGTTCGCGGATCTGCTCCGCTCGTACTTTATGCGATGCTTCTGCTGCTAACCGGCGCAGATAGCGCAGCACATCTTCGCCAATGTGAATATCGTCATGGCCGTAGATGTTGTCACTGAAGTGGAAAAAAGCGTCTGGCAGCAGCCCCTTGAATAGTCCTGAACGATCAAAATGCTGATCCAGTAGTTTGCTCTGTTCTGCACTCTGTCCCGCTACTCGTTGTAATCTGATCTGTGGTGCGTCATGGTGCCAGCTTCTCCGGTTTCATAGTATGCATTTATGTGTGTGTACTGAGAATGCATGATGAGGTGCGACGGGTCAAGATAGTATTTTAAGAGGAACAACGCAGGTCTGTTCATTCTGTTTTAAAATTCACGATCCTAAACATTTTCATATTGATTCACCTCCAGATTATTTAGTCGATGACGTCGTAAGATAAATCCAGTTGCCTTACTTTGAAGCGACGGCCTTTCATTTTACCTTCCGGCAACTATTTGAAAGCTTTGTTGCTCATACTTCGATCAATGATATCGATCTTACCCACTTTGCTGCACGTTACGTTATAAAAACAGGAAGCGATTTGATTTTTTTGTTGTTCGAGCCGTTGAGTCTATGTAACTAACCTTGATTTTAAATGACTAACCTAATTAATCATTACTAAAATTCAATATGGAGGCGGTAATGAAAAAAATTACCATCGTGGGTGTTGGGCGAGTCGGGGAATCTACGGCTCAAATTTTGGCGCAGGATGAATTGTGTCAGGAGCTGGTTTTACTCGGGCGGCGTGATGGCGTACCTCAAGGAGTGGCGCTGGATATCCATGAGTCATCCCCTCTTTTTCGATTTGATGTCAAAGTCACCGGGGCTACGGATCCAGCGGCTATGTCAGATTCTGATCTGGTCATTATTACAGCGGGTTTGCCGCGCAAACCAGGCATGTCACGCTCGGATGTGCTGGATGCTAATCTTCAAGTGTTGACCAGTGTTGTGGATGATGTATTGTGTTATGCACCTGATTCGAGTCTGTTAATCGTGAGTAATCCCGTTGATGTATTGACTTATTATGCCTGGAAGCAGACAGGCTGGGATCGAAGCCGCGTATTTGGTTTGTCAGGTGTGCTGGATTCGGCGCGTATGGCGGGCTTTATTGCATTGGAAACCAATTTTTCTACCAAAGATATTACCGCAATGGTTTTGGGTGGGCATGGTGACAGTATGGTGCCGTTACCCGATTATACCTGTATTCGTGGCATTCCTGTTTCTCAGTTTATGGATCAAAAAACTATTGATCGTATTGTGAAACGTACACGTCAAGGTGGGGCAGAAATTCTTGCTTTAAAACAAAATAGCAGTGCCTATAATGCACCTGCGGCTTCAGTGGCTTCTATGGTGGATGCCATCAGTCGCAGGCGTCGGCGTATTCTTCCTTGTGTGGTACCACTTGAGGGTGAATATGGACTTGATGATATTGCAATGGGAGTTCCCGTTGTTTTAGGTAAAGGCGGTGTGGAGCAAGTGGTTGAGTTGAAGTTGAGCAAATCTGAAATGGCATTGTTCCAGGCTTCTTCTGAGCAAATTCGTGCTGACTTAACCAAAGTGGTTAAAGGAAATGAAAATGTCTAAAAAAACATTGACACTGACGGATAATTCAACGGATAAACAAGTTGAATTGCCTGTCTTGAATGGAACACATGGAGCCTCGGTGGTTGATATCGGGCCGATGGTGCGTGATCTAGGCTATTTCACTCTTGACCCGGGTTTTAAGGCCACGGCGAGTTGTCACAGCAGTATTACCTATATTGATGGTGATAAGGGTACGTTGCTCTATCGTGGTTACCCTATCGAACAGCTGGCAAAAAAAAGTACGTTTATTGAAGTTGCTTATTTGTTGCTTGATGGCGAGTTACCTAATAAAACTGAACTGGATTCATTTCAGGATATTATTTTATCTCATACTATGATTAATGAGAGCTTGAAAAAGCTGTTTGATGGTTTTCATCATGATGCACATCCAATGTCTATTATGGTTGGTGTTGTGGGAGCACTTTCTGCTTTTTATCACGATTCGACAGATGTTAATAATTCACGTCACCGAGAAATTGCTGCACATCGTTTGATTGCTAAAATGCCAACTATTGCAGCGGCTAGTTATAAACACTCGGTCGGTCAACCTTTTCAGTACCCTAAAAACAGTTTAAGTTATTGTGGCAATTTATTGCACATGATGTTTTCAACACCTTGTGAAAAATATGAAGTGGACCCTGTCGCTGAAAAAGCACTTGATTTGTTGTTTATATTGCATGCAGATCACGAACAAAATGCCAGCACATCAACGGTACGTTTGGCAGGTAGTTCCGGGGCTAATCCATTTGCCTGTATTTCCTCCGGAATTACTGCACTTTGGGGGCCTGCTCATGGAGGAGCGAATGAATCTGCTTTAAATATGCTTAATGAAATTGGAGATGTGAGTAATATCGCTAAATACATTGCCAAATCAAAAGATAAAAAAGATCCTTTTCGTTTAATGGGTTTTGGCCATCGCGTTTATAAAAACCATGATCCACGGGCACGTGTGCTGCGAAATATGTGCCATGAGGTGCTGAAAAGTAATGGTAATAGCAATGATCCACTGTTTGAATTGGCGCTACGTCTGGAAGAGATTGCTTTGAAAGATGATTATTTCATTGAGAAAAAACTCTATCCTAATGTTGATTTTTATTCCGGTATTATCTACAAAGCTTTGGGGATTCCCTCAAATATGTTTACGGTGATGTTTGCAATTGCGCGTACCGTGGGTTGGGTCGCACACTGGCAAGAGATGATTGCTGATCCGGCTATGGTTATTGGCAGGCCTCGACAATTGTATCGTGGCGCAGCTCAGCGTGATTATGTGGGTTTGGGGCAACGATAAACCTGGTGGGGACGGTTACGTTGTGGTTTTACGATCAATACGCCGATAGCTGATGGCTTCACTTAAGTGGGCGGTATTGATTGTTTCACTTTCGCTCAGGTCAGCGATCGTGCGTGCGACCTTCAAAATACGGTGATAGGAACGGGCTGAAAGCTGAAGTTTTTCTATGGCGTTTTCCAATAATTTTTTGTTATTGTCATCTAGTTGGCAATAACGTTCTATCTCTTTCATACCCATGAAATGGTTTGCTTTATTGCTGCGCTTTAATTGATATTGTCTGGCTTTTTCAACACGAAGTTTTACCACTTTACTGGGTTCAATATCTTTGGCGGGAGCATGTAGCACCTCACGAGGTACATTGGGAACATCAATATGCATATCGATTCTATCCAGTAATGGGCCAGAAATTTTGGCTCGATAACGTTGAACCTGTATTGGACTACAGCTGCAGCGACCACTGGGTTCGCCCAGGTAGCCGCAAGGGCAGGGGTTCATCGCGGAAATAAGTTGAAAACGTGCAGGGTATTCTGCCTGGTGTGCTGCACGTGAAATTGTAATCTGGCCTGACTCCAGAGGTTCACGCAATACTTCCAGTACATTGCGTTTAAATTCAGGTAGTTCATCAAGAAATATCACGCCATTATGTGCGAGCGAAATTTCTCCTGGGCTGGCTGCAGCACCACCGCCAACGA
>WFXF01000042.1 GCA_015490755.1 Gammaproteobacteria bacterium | reverse complement strand
TGCACATAACATCATCTTTACCACATCCCTCGCCCACCTTTTTCTTTCCGGCTTTTAAAGATTGATTGAATGACTTATATTCCGCAAAGCATGATATAGTTTATCTTAATAAAAAACGCAGATTATCTATAATTTAATTATAAATTGGCCAACTATGTGGATTAAAAGAGATATTTCTCCTGTCATTGTTGAACTAGCAAGCAAAAAGCCTGCTATTTTAATTACGGGTGCAAGGCAAACAGGTAAAACCAGCTTATTACAGCACCTGTTTCCAAACGCTCAATACGTAAGCTTTGACTGGCCTGCTCATGCAGATGCTGCGATAAGTAATCCTTCTGAATTTATTTCCAGCTTTGAAGGGCCTGTCATTTTAGATGAAATCCAATACGTTCCCTCTCTTTTTCGTTATCTGAAAATCTGGATTGATAAAAACCGTCACGATTATGGCAAGTGGATACTCACGGGCAGCCAGAAGTTTCACCTTATGAAAGGGGTATCTGAAAGCCTTGCCGGTCGAATCAGCGTACTTGAGCTTGACACTTTATCTGCGAACGAAGTTCGTGAAAATAACCTGGAGTTAAACGACTATTTAATGAAAGGTGGCTTTCCTGAGTTATGGGCTCAGGAAAGCATCAATTCGCAGCAGTTTTTCCAGGATTACATCATCACTTACCTTGAAAGAGATTTAAAACAGATACTGGAAGTCAACAATCTGCGTGCTTTTGATCGATTCATTCGCTCAATGTCTTTGCGTGTCGGGCAACTTTGTAACTTTAGCCAGGTTTCACAAGAGGCGGGAGTTACATCGGCGACAGGAAAAAAATGGCTTGATGTGTTACAGGCGAGCAATATTTTCACAACACTGGAGCCTTATTTTAACAATCAGTTAAAACGTTTGATTAAGTCACCTAAAGTTTATCTGAAAGATCAGGGGCTATTGAATTTCCTGCTTAATATTCATAGTGATGAAGATATGCGCAACTCTCACTATTATGGTGCATTATTTGAAAATTTTGTTTATAACGAATTATCTCGCCATCTCAATCTCAATAATTTTAAGCGTTCTCTATTTTTCTTGAGAGATAAAAACGGTCTCGAAGTCGATTTTGTGCTCGAAAGGGGGAATAAAATTAAATTAATAGAGGCCAAAACAGCAGAGTACCCTAAAGAAGCTCTTATTAATTTAAATAAAATAAAAGAAAAATTGGGAAAAAGACAAGAGGTTGAGCTGTTTGTTGCCTGCCAGATACAGAGTGAAACGCCTCAAGTTATTCAGGAGTGTACCTTTTACAATCCGTTAAAACACTCAATGAACTGGTAACACCTGCTTCCTGTGCATGTAGTTTGAAAGGTGAAATTTGAATATCAAGGTCGATAAATTTTTCATAATATTCAAAATAGATAGAGCGACCTTGAAGAGCCAAACTGCCCAAAGGTATATTACCTCCTCCATGTTGCCAAAAAACGTTCAGTAACTTCACCGAATCAAAACTCATCTAATACTGCCTTTTTTGGGGATTTTCTGGTTGTTCAAAATTTCGTCCAAAGAGAGTTGCTTTATATTGGTGTGAGCGATACTGTCAAAATCTTCCAGACACTCTAATACAAGAGCCAATTTCAGAAGGGATTCAAAAGAGATTTTTCCTGTTACTTCAAAACGCTTCAGTGAGCTTGCATTAACGCCTGATCGCCTGGCCAATTCTTCGCAGGTTAAGCGCATGGTCAGTCTACGCTCTTTGAATCGCTGACTGATATCCTGCTGAATATCTTGTGGCAATTTAACTTTAAAAGACAAAATAATGTCCCGATCAACACAAAAAACGCACATAAAGACAATATATTATCTATGACAAAAATCAATATATAATTTCATATCTTTACCCGACCACGCCAAAGGATTGACTCACTCCAAGTTGAAGGAACAACGATCAATGCCACAATTTACCCGCTTATCAGTATTCATCAGTTTCACGCTGACCTTTTTCATTGTTCAAACCGCTTTTGCTGATTCAAAGCTGCCTCAACTTCCCTTGGCACATACCTACAAACAAGGCATTGACCTAAAAGACTACTGGCTTAGTGAAAAACTCGACGGCGTACGCGCCTATTGGGATGGTAAACAACTGGTTTCCAAACAAGGCAACATATATCACGCACCTGACTGGTTTATTGCCGGCTTTCCATTACAGCCTCTGGATGGTGAACTGTGGATTTCACGTAACAGTTTCGAGCGATTAATGAGTATCGTTCGTGATGACCAACCCGGTGATGATTGGCGCGAAGTACGCTATATGGCGTTTGATCTGCCACTGCAAAACGTGACTTTCACTGATCGTATCAGCAAACTGAAATCACTGCTTGCAAAAACGGATTCCCCTTACCTTGAATTAGTCGAACAATCTCGTATTTCCAATCATGAAGTTTTGATGAAAAAACTGGATGAAGTAGTAAAAACGGGTGGTGAGGGGTTAA
Organism: Gammaproteobacteria bacterium; assembly: GCA_015490755.1. Lineage (GTDB taxonomy): Bacteria > Pseudomonadota > Gammaproteobacteria > JAADGQ01 > JAADGQ01 > S141-38. The sequence continues at coordinate 22,522 of WFXF01000042.1, read as the reverse complement.
TGCTACACAAAGGAGACTCTTATTATTTAACCGGTCGCAGCCATAATTTGTTGAAAGTAAAATCCTATCAGGATGCCGAAGCACGAGTGATTGGTCATTTGCCTGGTAAGGGGAAGTACACGGGAATGCTCGGTGCATTACTGGTTGAAACCGAAAACAACAAACTCTTTCGCCTTGGCACAGGATTTACAGATCAACAACGCAGGGAACCTCCACCTATTGGCTCAATCGTCACCTACAAGTATTATGGTAAAACAGCGAAGGGGCTGCCGCGATTTGCCAGCTTTTTGCGTATCAGAAGCTTATAGAAAAATACAAAACAACCTCTCTCTCGACGAATCATTACAACAGCACATTCACTGCCAGAGAGCACGCCTTGCCACGAAAACAGACAGAATAACTGACTTCGTCAATATATAAAGAGTGGGGGCTTACAAATGAAACATAACAAGCACCACTTCGTCAGGCGGCTGATGCCAAGCGTTATGTTTCTTGCACGCGAGGCAAACAGAAAAGTACAACCCCAATTGAATCAGGTGTAAACTAAGGCATATTGTCTAATGTCTTGGATATTTAATTATGTACGCAGTAGAGTTTGAAACGGATATCACAGCGGGTACGGTACAAATCCCAACCAATCTGCTAAAAAATTTCCGAAGCATAGCTTCACTGCCATTAAGTTAAGCATATAAACACACCTGTAATTGAAAATAGGCGCAGCAAAGATGGTGTGAATTTACTTAATTTTCTTATGGATACAATTTTAATTGAGATTATTCCAGAAACAGCTAAATCAGAACGTTTAGATATGATAAAGCAAGCCCTTAAACAAAAAATCAAAACACTATGCAAGATCATGCCTTTCTAAAAATCATTGATGCCACACCACTTGTTTCAATTGATCTGATCTTAAAAAATAGCTCTGGCGAAGCCCTGCTGGGTAAGCGACTCAATCGCCCGGCTCAAGGCTATTGGTTTGTGCCGGGCGGACGAATACGAAAAAATGAGGAGATCGTAAATGCGATTAAACGAATCTCTTCGACCGAATTAGGTCTGGAACTTTCATTCAATCAGATGAAGCTTCTGGGTGGCTTTGACCACATATACACAGATAACTATCTTGGTGAAAAGGGTGTAAACACCCATTATGTGGTTTTAGCCTTTATGATCGAGCTGGAGCAAGAAGTAAAAATTATTGCTGATGATCAACACTCCGAGATGAAGTGGTGGCCAACCAACTCACTCTTACAAAGTGATCAGGTTCATTTGAATACAAAACGCTATTTTGATCTGTAATCATATAACCCATCTGTTTTCAAGAAACCAAAGAGAGCATCTCTTCGTAGACAGGCATACAGTGCTTTTTAACATACGCCTTGTGCTTGACCGACATTTTGTCTGCCTTGGCAATAGAGCTGCTTTTAATTTTTTCGCAATAACTTTCATTATAAGGCAGATCAATAAACTCATAAATTTTGGGTAACAGAGTTGTTTTATTTTTGACCAACTCGTCATAATCCACGACCCACACTCGATCAGCACCAAGCTTTTCTTTTATAATAGATAGCTGTGAAATTTTACCGTTGTAGGCAAAACAAGCTTTTTTAAATTTTGAGATCAATGTTTGCCCCAAAAAGCGACTTTGCTCCAGCTCTTTTTCTGACATCACCGGCCTTCCAATCGCATCAAATAACTCATTACGTGAAAAACGCCCCCAATTATATGCCATTGAATAGACAACAGAATAGGGATTTCTCAATACCCATATCAATTTATGAGATTGATTTTTCAAAAAATATTCGGGATACCTTTCATTAAGGTAAGTTGTTTGAAAACAGTGACGCTCTTCCGGTGAACCAGGAAGATAATTCACTTCTCCCGATAAAATCAGAGCCGCATCAAGCTCATCATCTTTACCAAACCAGTAATTAATCATTCCATCACTTGTAGTGATAATACGAGACAGCATTGTGGTTCCTGATCGCTGGCAACCACTCACAAGCACAGAGTTTGGAAACTCATCCAGCTTTACAAGTAAATTTTTACTTTTTTTATCATTCAGCCTGACTTGCTTGCTAAACGCTCTCCATGACCAAATATTGCAGCCACTGAAATCAACTTTATTTGCTCTATCAACTCTCATAAAAAAACCAGCCTTAATTTTCACACTATGAATTGTCTTGAGAAGTATCCGCGAGATGATTCTCTAGATGAAATTTCTATCAGTATCAGGTAAAGTTCCGCCTTTGGAAGCGATCATTATGATGCCTTAAAATTTAGGAGTAACCCATATGCCAGATTATAAAATTGCACCCTCCATCCTGTCAGCCGACTTCGCCAAACTGGGCGAAGAGGTCGATAATGTGCTCGCATCAGGCGCCGATGTTGTTCATTTTGACGTAATGGATAATCACTATGTTCCCAACCTGACCATTGGCCCTTTGGTTTGCGACGCACTTCGCAAGCATGGCGTAACAGCGGATATTGATGTTCACTTGATGGTGAAACCTGTTGACCGCATCATACCTGATTTTGCAAAAGCAGGCGCGAGCTATATCACGTTTCACCCGGAAGCTTCCGAACATATTGACCGTTCACTATCAATGATTCGTGAACTGGGTTGTAAATCAGGGTTGGTATTCAATCCTGCGACACCGTTGGATATGCTTAAACATGTGATGGATAAGGTGGATATTATTCTTTTGATGTCAGTGAACCCTGGCTTTGGTGGCCAATCGTTTATTCCTGAAACATTGAATAAACTCCGCAAGGCTCGCCAGTTAATCGACGAAAGTGGTTATGATATCAGTCTTGAAATTGATGGCGGTGTTAAAGTGGATAACATCCGTGAAATCGCCGAAGCAGGAGCTGACATGTTTGTTGCGGGATCGGCCATTTTTAATACGCCTGACTACAAAGCAACCATTGATGCCATGCGCACTGAATTGGCTAAAGCGGGCAGATAAAATATTGTTTTTAAAAAAACCACAAATGTTACTTTTTGACCTGGATGGCACACTGGTCGACTCTGTACCTGATCTGGCATTTTCTGTTGATATCATGATGGAAAAAATGGGTCACCCTGTCTGCGGTGATGAACGGGTTCGCAACTGGGTGGGCAATGGGGTTGAGCGCCTGGTGCGTCGCGCACTGACCGGTGCGGTAGAAGGTGAACCTGATGAGGTCGATTTTGAAAAGGCATATCCGTTATTTATGGCTGCGTACGCTGAGCACAACGGTAAACGCAGTCGGCTTTACCCCCAAGTCAAAGAAACATTAACAGCATTGGAAACCGCAGGTTATCAAATGGGCTGTGTGACAAATAAAGCGGCTGCATTTACATTGCCGCTTTTAAAGCAGATGGGGATTTTTGACCATTTCAAAACGGTAGTCAGCGGCGACACTTTGCCCAAGAAAAAACCTGACCCCATGCCACTGCTGCATGCGGCCAGCTTTTTTGGTGTTGCACCCGAAAAGTCACTTATGATCGGTGACTCTATTAATGATGTGAAAGCCGCTCGCGCCGCAGGGTTTGAAATTGCCTGCATGACCTACGGCTACAATCATGGTGTAGACATTCGTGAAGCCAAGCCTGATGCGGTCATGGATTGCATGTCAGAGTTGCCTGAGCTACTTAATCAGAGCTTTCTTAAAACAGCGTCATAATTCAATGAATACTTTCAAGAAGAGAAATAAGTACAGCACGATGAGCAGACGATGGCGTAGCTGGCCTATATCTGTTTTATCTCGCTAATATTATTCATTATTAAAGCTTCTTGAAGGTCACAACATGAACAAACAAAAATTCACTGAACTGGCAGCGCAAGGCTATCACCGAATTCCATTAATGAAAGAGGTATTGGCTGACCTTGATACACCGCTCAGCACCTACCTCAAACTGGCCGATGGCCCTTACTCCTATCTGCTTGAATCCGTTCAAGGCGGCGAAAAGTGGGGGCGTTACTCCATCATTGGTCTGCCCTGTCAGCGTTTGATCCGTGTGAATGGCAATCAAATTACAGTTGAAGAGAGTGGCCAGGCATTGGAATCCATCAGGGTTGACGATCCGCTGGAGTGGATCGAAGCGTATCAGGCTGAACACTACAAAATTCCTGATATTGACGAGCTGCCTCGTTTTACAGGCGGATTGGTCGGTTATTTTGGTTTTGATACCGTACGCTATATTGAGCCACGCCTTGCCAATACAATCAATCCGGATCAATTAAATACCCCTGATATTTTATTGCTCATATCAGAAGAGGTGGTTGTATTTGATAATCTCAGCGGTAAACTTTTCATTATCATTCATGCTAATCCTGCTGAAGAGGGCGCTTTTGAGAAAGGTCAAAAACGGTTAAATGCACTTACGCAAAAACTGAACACACATGTTCAACCACCATATTCAATGCCTGAGCGGGAGGTTGATGAATCTGAATTTAAAACAGGCTTTGCGCGTCAAGATTTTGAAGCCGCTGTCAATCGAATTAAAGAGTATATCGTCGAAGGTGATGCGATGCAGGTGGTATTATCACAGCGCCTCTCCATTCCATTTGAAGCGCCACCGCTGAATTTGTATCGAGCACTGCGCTGCATCAATCCGTCACCCTATCTATTTTTTATGAATATGGGCGACTTCCATGTCGTAGGTTCTTCCCCCGAAATTCTGGTGAGACTGGAAGAGAACGAAGTCACCGTTCGCCCGATTGCAGGCACACGCCCTCGTGGAAAAACAGTGGCTGAAGACAAGGCGCTGGAAGAGGATCTGCTGGCCGACCCTAAAGAGTGCGCTGAACATTTAATGCTCATTGATCTTGGCAGGAATGATGTCGGACGGGTTGCAAAAACTTCGACAGTACAACTCACTGATAAGATGACGATTGAGCGTTATTCGCATGTGATGCATATTGTTTCAAATGTCACCGGTCAGTTGCATCCTGATCACAGCACAATAGATGTATTACGTGCGACATTTCCTGCTGGCACACTCAGCGGTGCACCTAAAATACGTGCCATGGAAATTATCGATGAACTCGAACCCGTCAAAAGAGGCATCTATGGCGGTGCGGTGGGTTATATCGGCTGGAATGGCAACATGGATACCGCCATAGCCATTCGCACCGCAGTGATCAAAGATGATCATCTGCACATTCAAGCGGGGGCGGGGATCGTCGCAGATTCCGTCCCTGCCAATGAGTGGGAGGAGTGTATGAATAAAGGCCGTGCAATTTTTAAAGCAGTCACTATGGTCAGTGAGGGGCTTGATGCCCCTGTGTCACACAGATAAGGTAGGTGAAATGATGTTATTAATGATCGACAACTATGACTCTTTTACCTACAACCTTGTGCAATATTTTGGTGAATTGGGCCCAGATGTAAAAGTTTATCGTAATGACCAGATCACTCTGGAAGCGATTGAAAAGCTCAAGCCATCTCATTTAGTGATATCTCCGGGGCCTTGTACCCCGAATGAAGCGGGTATTTCGCTGGAAGCGATCAAACACTTTGCGGGGAAACTACCCATTTTAGGTGTTTGTCTGGGGCATCAAAGTATCTGTCAGGTATTTGGTGGAAAAATCATTCATGCCAAACAGATCATGCACGGCAAAACTTCAATGATTTACCATAATGATCAAGGTCTATTTCATGGGTTAAGCAACCCTTATGAAGCAACGCGCTACCATTCACTTGTTGCTGAAGCGGCATCACTGCCCGACTGCCTTGAAGTAACTGCATGGACTCAAAACCCGGATGGTTCACTGGATGAAATCATGGGTGTTCGCCATAAAACATGGGCGATTGAAGGGGTGCAATTTCACCCTGAATCCATCCTGACCCAACATGGTCACGATCTGCTGAAAAACTTTTTATCTTAAAGAGAGAGGGTCTACTTCAAATGGATATGCAATCTGCCATTAACACTGTCACACAGAGGCAAAATCTCACTCATGCTGAAATGACTGAGGTGATGCAAACCATCATGAGTGGTCAGGCCACCCCGTCACAGATAGGTGGCTTTCTGGTCGGCTTGCGAATGAAAGGTGAGACCGTTGATGAGATCGTCGCAGCCGCAAAAGTGATGCGAACACTCGCAACACCGGTGAACGTTAAAGGCCCACATCTGATTGATACATGCGGTACCGGAGGCGATTCAAGTGGCACATTCAACATATCTACGGCCAGTGCTTTTGTCGTTGCGGCGGCTGGTGGAAAAGTCGCCAAACACGGTAATCGCTCAATATCCAGCAAATCCGGCAGCGCCGATGTGCTTGAAGCGGCAGGTGTTCGTCTCGATCTGAATGCTGAGCAAGTGGCTCAATGCATCGAACACCTGGGCGTTGGGTTTATGTTCGCTCCGCAACACCACAGCGCAATGAAACATGCCATTGGTCCACGACGTGAAATGGGGGTACGCACGATTTTTAATGTACTCGGGCCGTTAACCAATCCGGCTGGTGCACCCAATCAAGTATTGGGTGTATTCAGTGATGAATTATTAGAACCGTTGGCCAACGTACTGAAACAGCTTGGCAGTGAGCATGTATTGGTCGTTAACGCAGACGATGGTATGGACGAAATCAGCATCAGCTCTGCCACACAGATTGCCGAGCTGAAAAATGGTCAAATCACCACTTATACAGTGACTCCCGAACAGTTCGGTTTGCAACGAGCCGATATCACCTCACTAAAAGTCGATGATGCAGCGCAAAGTCTGAAGATGATTCAGTCTGTTTTTGATCGCACTCAAAGTGCTGCATTGGATATCGTCAAACTGAATGCCGGAGCAGCGATTTATGCTGCGGGTTTAAGCGATAATTTAGCTCAAGGTATTCAAAAAGCCGATGAAGTCATTACCAATGGAGCGGCCAAACAGAAATTTGAATCTCTGATTCAATACACACAAACCTTATAAATCCAGCGTGAATATTAAAGTTTGCGCAGCTCAATAAGTTTATGTTGATCATCAAACTCCATCTCAAAAGCGCCTTCAATACCATCATGGGTCACAAATTTTTGTAACAACTTGGCTGGAAATTGAATGCGCCGCCCATCAGTTGCCACCACACTGACATTGTTTACAGAACGTTGATAATAAGCAAGATATTGCTCGGACGATATTTTTATGGAAAATCTGGCTTTTTGTGACATGATTAAATTAATCGGTGCAAAGCAACATTTCTTAAGTCTGGAATATTCACGAGCGAACCACCCACTTTTTCCTTGGCCTGAATATTTCACAATAAAAAGGAAAAACCCTTAAAGTTAGATATAATTCAATTACTTAAGTCGAGTTCCAACAAGGTTTTGCCTTGACAAACTGTACCCAAACTTCATTTGAATTTCCAGTGCTAAATCGCAAGAAAATAGAGGCTGAATTTAGTGGTGGAGAGATCACCAGTGATGGCGGTGTTTTATTGCTGCGTCAAATTGATAAACGCATTGGTTTATTAAATGCGGTGATAACGTTATTCCTGATCCGTGTGATCGCCAAGCTGGAGCATATGAGTCAAGGAGAAAATCCACGGTTTGTGGTCACAAATTTAACTGACACAGCACAATATCTGTATGAAAAGATTTACTGTGCATGCGGGGATATGGAAAACCGCATTAAAGAGCAGCAGCTCGGTTTGTTTGACGACAGAACCATGTGAAACGCACGTTTATTGTTCAAAATATTGAATAAATTTAGCGTCAATCAAATGTTTTCGGAAAATTGGGTAATTCAAAAGACGAGTGAAACATTCAGGCTAGACTTTGAGCTGGTGGGACTTGTATATCTCTATACTCACCCACTGGGTAACACTAACCAATTTCATCCCGCCTCAGGGAATCCCAAGGCTCCGAGCTTGGCTCGGCACAAGATTGCTTTTGTTAGCCGTGCTTTACCGAGTGCTCCATTTGATTTTCCAAACGCTCAGCCAACCAGATTTTTATAATAGACTGCCGCGTTACACCAATTCGGCTTGCTTCACGATCAAGTGAATCTATCATCCACGCGGGGAAATCAACATTCACTCGTTTTTGTTTTTGCATTGGTCGTTTTGCCTTAGATAAATCAAGACTATCTAAAAGATCATCGCCATCATCAAATTTTTTATCGAACTCAGTAGCTTTCATGAAAGATTAACCTCTGCTTTTCTTGACCGTCTAACAGAAATAATTCTGATGTTCTCGCCTCGATATGTAATCACTCCTGACCAATGTTTTCCATCGAGCCTGGCAATCACGATATAGCGGGGTTCGTCCTGGATATTTGCCGGAATTTCAATAAGATAAGGGTCATTCCAAAGTGCTTTCGCCTCATTGAAATCAATACCGTGCTTATCAAGGTTCAATTCACTTTTTGATTGATCAAACTCGAACTTAGTCATGAGCTAAAAATATACCATTTCTACTCAAACGGCAAGCTGATGTATTTAGCTAAGCAGGGATATTCAGCTTGAATTTTAGTGATCCCAGAAAGTCATCTCCAGACTAAAGCTTAATACGACGGGGGACATACAAGAAAGAATTCTCTACAACCTATTGATTTTACGCTGAATATCTCGACAAATCACCTCATACGGCGCCGCAGTAGGAACGCCGATTACCCTGTGTTACCGGGTCATCGGTGGCAGTTGCCTGCCACCGATTCCCACAGAACGTAGCGTAATGAAAAGTCTACTGCGGAAAATCCATTTCGGCCATATTTGGTGTAAATTTTCGTTAAATAGAACAACTATTCGCCTCAAATTTACACCAAACCTGCCTCAAAATGGCTTTCCCTCGCTATGACTTCCATTCTCGGACAGGCTCCTAGTAAAAACCCAGTTATTACCATCGGTGAGCTCTTCATTAAACAGGTAACCATCAACATTAAATTTTTTAAGATCTTCAGGGTTGGTTAATTGATTTTTGATGACAAATCGGCTGAGCTGGCCGCGTGCTTTTTTGGCATAAACCCCCATCATTTTATATTGGCCATTTTTATAATCTTTAAAAGCCGGTGTAATCAATTCAGCATCGAGATTTTTTGTGTTAATCACCTTAAAGTATTCATTGGATGCAAGGTTAATCAAAAATTTAGATCCCGTTTTTTTGAGTTGTGTATTGATGCCTTCCGTTACAGTCTCACCCCAAAATTCATAAAGATTTTTACCTCGCTCATTATCAATCTTGCGACCCATTTCCAGACGATAAGGCTGCATCAAATCCAGCGGCCTAAGCAGGCCATACAGCCCCGATAAAATACGCAAATACTGTTGTGCAAACTCAAAATTTTTTGCAGAAAACGTTTTTGCATCAAGCCCTGAATAAACATCACCTTTGAAAGCCAGTATGGCTTGCTTTGAATTTTCAGGTGTAAAAGGTGTATGCCATGCTTTAAAGCGCTTAAAGTTTAACTCGGCAATTTTTTCGCTTACAGCCATTAATTTCATAATCTCTGGCCGGGAGTATTTTCTTGCTCGCTTAATTAACACTTGCGCATCATCCAAATAGTCTGGAATAGAATATTTAGATGTTTCAGGTGGCGTATCATAATCAAGGGTTTTTGCAGGTGAAATCACTAACAGCATAAAAGGCTCACATTTAAAAATTGAAATTTAAAGGTACGTTACAAAAAGTTACATCGCGACACAATCACCCAACGGATATTTTTCATCATATCAGTTAATATGCGTTCAATACTTAAAGCAGCCTGCAAGGTTTATTTAATGAATCGCACGAATCAATCAAACTCCCGCCTTTCTATACCTCTGTTTTTAATATTATTAATAGGTTCAGGCAATTTATTGGCTGCAAATTTTATTGTCACTGTGAAAGAGCGTGGTAGCGGTACACCCATAGATGGCGCTACGGTCGTACTTGATGAAAGTGATCTTTATAAAACCAGCAATAAAAAGGGAGAAGCGAACTTTTCAGAAATTGATCTCCCCAAAAAAATTAAAGTACTCGCTGCAGGTTATGAAACACTGATTGGCCCCGTAAAGCCTGGAAAAGAGAGTGTAACCGCCTACCTCTCTCCTGTCATTATCGAAGGCGAAGGGCTGGAAGTAACTGCTGAACGCATTGTTGAAAAATCGTCCAAGATCAGTTTGTCAAAACAAGAGTTAACACAAGCTCCAGGGAGCCAGGGTGATCCACTCAAAGCATTGGTTTCACTGCCAGGTGTTGTGCAAGCAGGAGAAAATTCGGCAGCTGTTTACATGCGTGGCAGTGATATCAATTCCAACATCGTCTGGGTCAATAATGCACCCATTGGCTACCTTTATCACTTTGGCGGTATGTATTCGACGATCAATCCCATGCTCATTGAAGATATTAATGTGTTCCTCGGTGGATTTCCTGTGGAATATGGGGATGCACTTGGTGGGGCCATCGATGCAAAATTACGCGCACCCAAAAAAGATCGCACCCACTATGCGTTTGATATTTCCACCATTGCCTCCTCTTTTTTAGTGGAAGGCCCTGTGGGAGAAAACAGTGATGACAGCTTTTATGTTGCAGCTCGCCGCAGTTACATCGACCTGTTACTTTCACCAAACAAAATGAACGAACTTGCTGGAAATGATGATGAAGATGACAATGAAATCATACTCGTTCCACGATTTTATGATGCGCAAGCGCTCTATCGCCATGAATTAGATAAGGGCTACCTCGATTACTATTTCTTCGCCGCCAAAGATAAAGTGGCCTTTGACATAAAAAGCGCTGAAAAAGCAGATCCACAATTTGCAGGCGAGCTCAACAACAGCATTGAATACCAAACGGCGGGGATCACCTGGCAACAAACCATTAATTCTCGCTGGGATCATCTCACTACATTCGCTTATTATCGAGACAAAGAGGTGACTCGCTTAGGCCGTGATGACAATGGCAAACCCTTTTACATTGATGTAAAAACCAGCAGCCTTTCTTTGCGGCCTCATCTAAACTGGCAATTCAAAAAAGATCAGAAATTTAGTTTTGGCACCGAACTGTTTTATACCGATGCCCCTGTGGATCTCTATATTTCACGTCCCCCTTCAGAAAATGACCCTGACTTTGATTTTACTTCACAGGAAAAGTATCGCCTGGAAAAAACTTTAATCGCCAAAGCGTTTACACCTTACATTAAACACCGAAAAACCTGGGGAGATAATTTCACATCAATGCTCGGTTTGCGTTACAGCTACACTAATGTCAGTGGCGGCTATAGCAGTCGTGAACTATCGCCTCGTGCCTCCCTGGAATATAACCTGACTCCCGAAACATTGCTGACCGCCAGCTGGGGGCGTTACACGCAAATGCCTGATGGCGCATCAATCATTGAAACCTTTGGTAATCCACGCCTTGATACCACTGAAGCTGAACATCGCATTCTCGGAATTCAACATCAATTCAACTCACTTTACAGTGTAAAGGCCGAAATTTACCAAAAGCCCATGACAAATCTGGTGGTCAGTATTGATGAAAATGAGCCGCCCAATAATTATGCCAATAAAGGGACGGGGGAAGCTTACGGTTTTGATCTTTTCATCAAGCGCGAAGCTCGCCACGGTAAAATGGGCTGGTTATCACTTTCGTGGGCTAAATCCAGACGAACCAATCAGTTAACCGGTCTGACCCGTAACTTTTCAGGCGACCAACCTTTTACATTAACCGCAGTTTGGGGGCAGCCTTTCGGTGGTGCCTGGAAGCGCTGGAAGTGGGGCATTAAAGCTGAAGTACGCTCAGGTACGCCTTATACCGAAATCATCAACCGTTATCGTGAAATTGAGGGTGATGACACCAGCCGCTGGATTGCTGAATATGGCAAATATAATGCAAAACGTACCCCGACTTATTATAAAATTGATCTGCGAATTGACCGTGAAATTCTATTCAAAGAGTCCAAAATGAAACTCTATATTGATCTGCAAAATGTTACATTTGCTAAAAACATTATTGAATATGACTATGGTAATGAGTATGAAAAAATTGGCAATCCCACCAAGATTACCGGCATGTCATTCTTTCCTTTTTTCGGCGTTGAGATGGAGTTTTAATCCAGCATGACTTTATATTCCGACTTTATGGCACTCATGGCAAAAGGCGGCCCCATCATGTGGGTCATTTTTGTCGCGGCCTGTATTGCCATGATGATGTTGATCTGGCAAAGCTTTCGCATCTACAATCTCTCAAGCAGTGCTAAAAACGATTATACCCACCTGCAAAACAGCTATGATTTTATCCCTTCCAATTCAGCGTATAACAGCAGCCCGGTCGCACAGCTTCTCACATTGATCAACTGGGGTGATGTCACAAACAAAGAAGATTTAGCCAAAGAGATGAATATTCATCTGGCAGAAATCATGCCTAAACTGGAAGGAACACTTCCCACGATCGCCACACTCGGTTCACTACTGCCTATGCTGGGATTATTGGGAACCGTTATAGGGATGATTAATGTTTTTGAAGCCATTGCACTGCACGGCACGGGTGACCCTGAAGAGATGGCGGATGGTATCTCCCAGGCGCTGCTCACCACGGCCAGCGGTTTGATTATCGCCATTCCAATCATATTTTTTCATCATCTGCTGGCTCGTCGCGTCAACGCGCTGACCGTGATCACAGGGCAAGCCATGCAGATGATTTTACATCGTGATATTGCGCTGTATAAAACAAAGATCAAACCATGAACAGCAGCGAGCAATTAAATATCCCTCTGCCTGATACGGGCCGACCCGAAATCACAATGGCACCGCTCATTGATATTGTCTTTTTATTATTGATCTTTTTTATGGTCACCACTGTATTTCCAGAGGACGATGGTTTAATGATTGAAAAGCCAGCATCCACACATGCGGCGGAATTAGCCGATAAAAATATCCTGTTAAAAATCGACAAAACCGGACAGGTTTATTATAAAAATAGTGCAGTGACGCTTGATGATGTTAAACGCATTGTTTCAGATGAACTTGCAATGCGCCCGGATGCTCCCGTTATTCTTCATGCCGACAAACTGACCACCACAGAATCTCTTATTAGCGTCATTGATGTCAGCAAATCAGCCGGGGCAAAAGGCCTGGCCATTGCAACAGATGAAAAGCCCATTGAATAACCGATGGTTACAGGCGACTGTTTCACTATTTGCAGGTCTGTTCGCCACGGTCAGCTTACTGCTATCGGTTCAACTGATCTCTGCCAATCAAAAGATCGCTCAGGATGAACAGCCACTTTTGGTCGTTGATTTAGTAAATTGGAAACCTGCCCAAAAAATCGTTGAAAAAAAACAGGTTCCACCTCCTCAGAAAATGGCTCCTCCAAAGCCAAAAAAGCAGCCCAAGCCGGTTAAAAAGGAAGCGATTAAACCTGTTGAAAAAATTGCATTGAATCCAGTTAAAAAAGTAGAACCTGAAGCGAAGCACACCAAAGAAGTTTTACCCGATCCTGTTATTGAAAAAAAGTTAGAAACAGTGACTGAAGAAGCATTACCGACACCTGTCCCTATATTTCAGTTATCCGACATGCCGCAATACCTGCATAAAGAAACTCCAGTTTATCCTCCTGACATGCGCACACTTGGGAAAACTGCAACAGTAAAGCTTGAAGCCTATATTGACAAAAAAGGAAAAGTGCGGAGAGTTACTATTATAGAGTCAGCTGGTAAAGAGTTCGATCAAGCCGCTAAAAAAGCGATATGGGCTTCAACATTTTCACCCGCAAAATCAAATGGCAAAGCCGTTGCCGTATTACTACGATTACCAGTGAAATTTAATTTGCGCTAAAATTTGAACCAGGAAAAGGAGAAAATCTGGTCGGAGCGAGAGGATTCGAACCTCCGACCCCCACAACCCCATTGTGGTGCGCTACCAAGCTGCGCTACGCTCCGGTCTCTCTTGCGAGAGGAGGCCGTATAATACTGTACACAGCATCAAATAACAAAGTGTTTTCCCTTCAAACCAGGTTTTAATTTTTTTGAAACAAAACCAGGTGCTGTACGGCTAATCGAATCCTGACATCATCACCAACAGAGTGATCATGATGGCTGGGAAAAAGGGATAGTACTGTATCGCCTGTGGGCAATTTCAATGTATAAACAGTTTCAGCACCTTTAAAAGCTTTATTAATAATCTTCCCTACAAGTGGGCTGTCATGATCTGACACCACATCATCCGGGCGCACTAAAACTTCCACAGCACTTCCCACAGGTAGTTGATAGGCACGATTACCTTTTATCTTGCCAATAGCTGTTTCCACCGTATCATGAGAAAGCAGCTTGCCATTCAGAAAAACACCCTGCCCGATAAAATCTGCAACAAAGCGATTCATCGGTTCATGATAAAGATTGTACGGCGTATCCCACTGCATGATACGCCCTTCATTCATAATGCCGACCATATCACCCAAGGCAAATGCCTCATGCTGGTCATGAGTCACCAGAATGGTAGCAATACTCTTTTGGCGAAAAATTTCCCGAACTTCCAGGCCTAATCTTTCACGCAACTCTACATCCAGATTGGAAAAAGGTTCATCCATTAGAATCAGATCAGGCTCTGTCGCCAATGCCCGCGCTAGTGCAACACGCTGTTGCTGTCCACCGGAAAGTTCATGAGGATAACGACCGGGTAAATGCCCTAAACCCACCAACTCAAGCAACTCTTCACTTATTTTTTTCTTTTCTTTATGACTTTTTTTATTGAGACCAAAACAGATATTAGCGCGTACATTCATATGTGGAAACAGCGCATAATCTTGAAAAACCATTCCAAGACGACGTTTATTCGGCGCTAAACTGTAGCCAGCTTTTGATACAACCTCACCACGCAACTGAATCTCTCCACTCACCACGGATTCAAATCCGGCAATGGCACGCAGGGCAGTTGTTTTGCCGCAGCCACTCGGCCCTAACAGACAACATAGGTCACCTCTGTTCATATGAAGGGATAAACCTTCAATGACATGATTTCCATCAAAGTGACAAGTAATATCCTGAACCTTGAGAAGTGTTGTCATGAAATATTCAGGCCAGGAGCCTGCCCGAGAATGGAAGTCGTAGCGAGGGAGAGCCATTTTGAGGCAGATTTGGTGTAAATTTGAGGCGAATAGTTGTTCTATTTAACGAAAATTTACACCAAATATGGCCGAAATGGATTTTCCGCAGTAGACTTTTCATTCTCGGACAGGCTCCTGGTTAACAAGCAACAGCTCTAACAGCGCTTTTTGTGTATGCAAACGATTTTCAGCTTCATCCCACACAACACTCTGCTTGCCATCAATCACTTCAGCGACCACCTCTTCACCTCGATGTGCAGGCAAACAGTGCATAAACAGAGCATCATCATGTGCTAATGCCATTATTTGTTCCGTTACCTGGTAAGGCGCAAACAATTCAAGGCGCTCCGTAGCTTCCTCCTCTTGCCCCATGCTGGCCCACACATCAGTTACAATCAAATCACAGTTCACGACAGCTTCTTCAGGACTTTTCATCACAGAAACACAATGAGCTGCACTTTCTACAATCGACGCTTCAGGCTCAAATCCTTCAGGACAAGCAATATGCAACTTAAAACCGAGCAAATTAGCGGCATTAATATAGGAGTGACACATATTATTACCATCTCCAATCCAGGCTACTGTTTTGCCTTTGATATCCCCTCTGTACTCTTGGTAGGTTTGCATATCTGCCAGTAACTGGCACGGGTGGTATGAATCTGTCAAAGCATTAATCACGGGCACTTTTGAATAACGGGACAAGAGTTCCAGCTGCCCATGATCAAAAGTGCGCACCATGATGCAATCCACCATGCTGGATAAAACACGAGCACTGTCTTCAATCGGTTCGCCGCGACCCAGCTGAGTATCTCGTGGTGATAGAAAAATTGCTCCACCCCCAAATTGAATCATGGCTGTTTCGAATGAAACACGCGTACGTGTTGATGACTTTTCAAAAATCATCCCCAATACTCTGTTTTTCAGTGGCTCGTACCGCTCCCTTCTATGCAGCATTGCTTTCAATTCAATTGCGCGTTGAATTAGAGTTCTAAATTCATCGGAGCTTAGATCATTTAAGGTTAAAAAATGGCGTGTTGACATATGTGACCCTATTCACAAAACGTATTCACAAGACTGGAAACAGCACTGACAAGCTGCTCAATCTCAGATTCATTAATAATCAGCGGTGGCAATAAACGAACGACCTTCTCAGCTTGTACACTCACCAATAAGTTATTTTCCAAAGCAACTCCTATCAACTCAGTGCATGGACGATCCAGCTCGATACCGATCATCAACCCTTGACCACGCACTGTTTTCACATGAGATTTACCTTCAAAGGCTTCATTCAAGCCGTTTCTTAACAGTTCACCCACCATCGTCACATGTTGGTTGGCCTGCATCTTTTCAAGTGTTTCCAGCACAGCCAGAGCCGCACTACACGCCAACGGATTACCGCCAAATGTTGAGCCGTGAGAACCTGCCTGAAAAAGACTCGCTGCAACTCCTTTAGCCAAACACGCTCCGATTGGAACCCCGTTACCCAAGCCTTTTGCCAAAGCCATAGCATCCGGTAAAATATTATCGTGTTGATAACCAAACCACGCTCCGGTGCGACAAATACCCGTTTGTACTTCATCAAGCATCATCAGCCATTTATTACGATCACAAATTGATCGCACACCTGATAGGTAATCAGCTGAAGGTATATTCAAACCACCTTCACCTTGAATGGGTTCAAGCAATACGGCAACAATACTTTTATTGTTTGAAACAGCTTCCAGCGCATCAAGGTCATCATAGGCAATGTGTATAAAACCAGGCAATAGTGGCTCGAAACCCACTTGGATTTTAGGGTTTCCAGTCGCACTCAATGCCCCCATCGTGCGGCCATGGAAACTTGACTCCATCACGACAATCACAGGCAGGTCAATGCCCTTTTGATGACCATAAAGGCGAGCCATCTTGATCAGTGCTTCATTTGCTTCCGCACCAGAATTGCAGAAATAGGCTGTTTCCATACCTGAAAGCGCAATCAAACGCTCAGCTAATGCCGCTTGCTGAGGGATATGGTACAAATTAGATGTATGCAAAAGCTTTCCGGCCTGTTCACACAGAGCTTTTGTGATATTCGGATGGCTATGCCCTAAACTACAGACA
The DNA here is from genome assembly GCA_015490755.1 of Gammaproteobacteria bacterium. Classification (GTDB taxonomy): domain Bacteria; phylum Pseudomonadota; class Gammaproteobacteria; order JAADGQ01; family JAADGQ01; genus S141-38. The sequence continues at coordinate 5,428 of WFXF01000042.1, read as the reverse complement.
CCGATTCCACTCAATGCGTCAAGGTACCGTTCACCTTGATCATCCCACAGCCATACACCTTCACCCCGTTCAAAAGTGACCGGAAGACGTGCATAATTTGCCATTAATCTATTTACTGACATAACTTAAAAATCAAAATGTCTCTAAAATAAAAAAGCAGCCCAAATTTGGCCTGCCATTCATAAAAAACCTTTAATTATACCCTAGTAATTTTTTTTGGAAAAGGAATAATTAAGAGATTGTTAAGTATAACCCCATTTCGTCAACCTCCTTGCTCAGGTACAATCAGATTTTTATTGTGCTTAAATATATAAATTTATTCGGCTTACATATATGACTATTGGAACGCTCTATATTATCTCGGCTCCATCAGGCGCAGGAAAAACCAGCCTGGTGAAAGCGCTAATTGAATCCACTCAATCAATCTCTGTTTCCATATCACATACCACACGCAACCCGCGTCCAGGTGAAAAAAATGGCACGGACTATTTTTTTATCTCTATCGACCAATTTAAAACGATACTCGAAAGTGGTGGGTTTTTAGAGCATGCCCAGGTATTTGATAATTATTATGGTACTTCAGCTGAAACGGTTCAGAATGTGCTTGATAAGGGCGAAGATTTGATTCTTGAAATTGATTGGCAGGGCGCGCAGCAAGTGCGTCGTACGCTTCCGAAAAGTGTCAGTATTTCAATCCTGCCTCCATCCAAATCTATTTTAGAACAACGCTTGCGTGGGCGTGGCCAGGATAGTGAAGAGATCATAGCCAAACGTATGGCTTCTGCTATAGAAGAGATGTCACACTTTTGTGAATCTGACTACGTTATTATCAATGATGATTTTACAACCGCTCTTGAAGACCTTAAAGCAATTATCAGAACACAGCGACTCAGATTACAACGACAGCAACATGTTCAAGCAAATACTATTACTGCCTTACTAGAAAAATGATCAGTCTGATTCAACGTGTCAGTCATGCGAATGTCGTTGTCAACAACGAAATCACAGGGCAGATCAACCAGGGAATACTTGCTCTGGTTGCCATTGAAAAAAATGACTCGCAGCAATCTGCTGACAAATTACTGAAACGCCTGCTCGCTTACCGTATTTTCACTGATCACAATGACAAAATGAATCTGAGTTTGCATGATATTTCGGGAGGCTTGCTGCTAATTCCGCAATTTACACTTGCAGCCGACACCCACAAAGGTTTGCGGCCCAGCTTTGCACCAGCCGCGTCGCCCGAGTCAAGCCATTTACTATTTAACTATTTATTAAAACAAGCACAAGCAATACATCATGATACTGCCAGTGGTATTTTTGGAGCCGACATGCAAGTTTCACTCACCAACGATGGCCCTGTGACTTTTTGGTTGCAGGTAAAATAATATTGTGAAACGACACAAAATTATAATTTTCATTCTGGCTATTGTATGGCCACAGCTTGTAAATGCAGAATGGGTCAGTCGGGAAGAGTCCATTATGGGCACGATTATTCGAGTAGAATTGTGGCATGATCAAAAAGAGCAGGCAAACCAGGCGATTCAGGCTGTAATTGATGAGATGCATCGTATCGATCATTTAATGAGCCCCTACAAACCTGATAGTGAACTATCAATAATAAACAAGTTAGCAGCCAAGCAGGCTGTTGTCATCAGCGACGAACTGTTTAACCTCATACAGCGTTCCATACAATTTTCCAAACGTACGCAAGGTGCATTTGATATCACATTTGCCAGTGTCGGCAGTTTATATGACTACCGCAAAAAAATTAAACCGGAACCATCAGAACGATTAAGCAAACTGCCTGCAATTAATTACCGCCACATTAAAATCGACCCAACAAAAAAAACGATTGCCTTTAGTCAAAAGGATGTACAGATTGATTTAGGTGGAATAGCCAAAGGCTATGCTGTGGATCGTGCAATTACACTATTAACAGATAGAGGCATTGCTTCAGCAATTATCACGGCTGGCGGTGATAGCCGTATACTCGGTGATAAAAAAGGGCGACCCTGGATGGTCGGTATCCGTGACCCTCGTAACAAACAAGCGCTAATTGCAGCGCTGCCTATGACAGATGCTGCAATTTCAACTTCCGGAGATTATGAGCGATACTTTGAGAGTGACGGTATCCGTTACCATCACATTATCAGTCCCAATACAGGTGAATCAGTCCATTCAATCCGTAGCGTTACCGTTCTCGGCACAGATACCACTACTACAGATGCGCTATCGACAAGTGTCTTTGTTTTAGGGCAGATAAAAGGTATGAAACTCATTGAATCGATCCCTGAAGTAGAGACGATTATTATTGATCAGGCGGGAATCATGTATTATTCAAAAGGGCTACAGAAAAACTTACACTGACTTGGGACACTTTGATTATGAATCCTTCACCCACTTTGCATTGGTCTTCAGCCGCACTGACCCATATTGGCAACGTTCGGAAAATTAATGAAGATGCCTGTTTAAACAGACCTGATATGGGTATTTGGGTGGTCGCTGACGGAATGGGCGGGCATAATGCAGGAGATCTCGCCAGTTATACCATTGTAAAAAATATGGGGGTACTTAGCGAACCAACCAATCTGGAAGAGTTCATGAGCCATGCCGATAACCGCCTTCATTTAGTTAATCGCTATCTTATTCAAGAATCAGCTAAACAAAATAACGATAACGTTATTGGCAGTACTGTTGTTGCGCTACTTGCTCATGGTAAACACGCCGGATGTTTATGGGCTGGCGATAGCAGGGCTTACCTTTGTCGAAATGGAGAAATTCAACAACTCACCAAAGATCATAGCCTGGTTGAGCAACAAATTGAACAAGGTATGTTGCGCCGTGAAGATGCTGAAAAAAGCCCCGTAGCAAATGTAATTACACGTGCCGTTGGTGCAGAAATACCGCTAAAACTTGACTCTATCACGTTTAATCTTGTACCTGGTGATACTATTCTGTTGTGCAGCGATGGACTCTACAGAGATATTAGCAATACTGAATTACACACAATTTTAACTGACCAAAATTGTCAAGATGCTGTTCAAACACTGATTGATTTGGCTCTTGAACGAGGAGCAAGGGATAACATCACAGCTATAACCATAAAGATTCAAGATTAATATGACTCGTAATTCATCACCAACCCCTAAAAATCTTGAAAAAGAGATCGGAGTCGGTACAACACTTCAGCACCGCTTCGTTCTGGAGCAAACAATTGCCAGCGGTGGCATGGGTGTTGTTTACAAAGCACGAGATTTACGCAAAGAAGAAGCACAGGACAGAGAGCCTTATGTTGCAATTAAAGTACTCACAGAAAATTTCAAGCAACATCCTGATGCACTGATTTCATTACAAAGAGAGTCTAAAAAAGCTCAAAAACTGGCACACCCTAATATTGTGACTGTTTATGACTTTGATAGGGATGGTGACACTGTTTTTATGACAATGGAATACTTGAAAGGCCAATCACTTGCACAACTCAACAGAAACATCGCATCTAAAGGAATTTCTACAGAAAGGGTTCTTTCCATAATTAATGGCATAGGAGAGGGTCTAGCCTATGCACATAAACAACACATTGTGCATTCAGACATAAAACCCGGTAATATTTTTATAACACATGACGGCACAGTCAAACTGCTAGACTTTGGTATAGCACGAGCTTGCAAACAAGCGGGTTCAACACAGCAAGATAAAACCGTCTTTAACTTTAATGAAAGCGACTCAGCGGTCACCGCAGAAACTACTGATGCCACCATATTTGATCCCAGCAGCCTGGGTGCTCTAACACCGGCCTATGCCAGCTGTGAAATGCTAGAAGGTTTAGAGCCCGATCCACGTGATGATATTTACGCAATTGCCTGCATCACTTATGAGTTATTAACTGAGCGACACCCCTTTAATAAGCTTCCTGCCATCCAGGCCCGGGACCTAAATATCAAGCCTGTTCAACCCGTTAATATTACCCGCGAACAATGGAAGGGATTGCTGCATGGACTTGCATTCAACCGTAACGAGCGAGTTCCCAGCATTGAGCAATTCATCGAAAGCATCGCCCCCCGCTCTCGTAAACCATTAGTGGTACGTGGGCTTATCGCAAGCAGCCTGTTTGCACTAATAGCTATTACAGGTTTTAACTATTTCAGCAACTTGGCACCTAATTCGATTATTACACCTTCAGCTTCAGTAGAAATAGAAAAAGAAGTAGTTAAACTCTCCCCAAAAGAACTAAAAAAAATCGATAATTTAATCGAAAATGCAGAGGTAAACTTGCTTGTTGGACGACTTACAGAGCCTCCTGGGAGCAATGCTTCCGACTCTTATAAAGAGGTACTAAAGCTTCAACCAGGAAATAGAAAAGCTAAAAAAGGCCTGGAAAAAATCGCTGAACAATATTTTAAACAGGCACAATATTTTTTTAATAACGGCGATACAGCTCAAGCAAATATGCATTTACAAACCGGCTTACACGTTTTACCTAACCATCAGGGGCTATTGGCATTTCAAGAAAAAATTTCCTACGCACCGCAAGAAAAAACAGATAAAAAACAGGAATAGTCAAGCCATTAAAAAGAGAGATGCCGATTTCAGGGATGTTGCCCCCACTCCCTACTATAAAATCATCCCTAGAGTACAATGCAGAAACAAAGAAACATAGAGTTGGGTTTTCCTACAGCTTGAACGCCCCGCATCAGCGGACCGAAAAGTTACACGCTTTTTGTGCGTAAATGGGGGGGGGGAGACTCCCAACGCTTTTGACTGTCAGATCAAGTCTGAACTACTACATATTAGGGGCTTTACTTCGCCATCTCTAGAGATAGCGCTTTGGACATTACCGTCGCAGACGAAGGGCAGAGTTTGCTGAACTGGCTTGTTTGTTTTATGAGACATGGAACTGTTTTTCTCTCCTGCTCGCTAAAACCAAGCTTTTGAAAATACTCCTTAGCGGACTCCGTTATTAGATAGAGCTCTTCGACTCCTGAATTACAAGCATACTCCTCTAACAGCTGATATACACTGTTCGCTATGCCAATTTTCCTATGCTCTGGCACCACCGCAATAGACCGAATTAGTGCAATACCTCCAAAACTCTCTATACCGCCAGTAGCTACTAATTTCCCCTCAGATTCAGCAATGAATATCTTTTGAGCCTGGCCATCAAGATCAGACGATGGCAAGCCGGAAGAATAAAGTAACTCTCTGATACATTGAATATCACTCTCTTTCGCCTCGCGATATTTCATTTTCTTCTTGACAGCATTTTACATACCCTAAATAAGCAATAGATAAAAAAAGCCCCTGAAGGGTAATAAACAAGGTTATGGGGATCTGTAAAGAACTCCGTACTTGAAAACCACCCGTCAGGGGCCTGGTATAAGAGTCTGGCAGTGACCTACTTTCACATGGGAAACCCCATACTATCATC
>WFXF01000041.1 GCA_015490755.1 Gammaproteobacteria bacterium | reverse complement strand
CCTTCAAAACCACAATAACATACAAAAAAATTTACTAAAATTTGCTGACCAAAAGCTTTGGCCATGGCTCATCACCGACCATAGTGAAATTAAAGCAAACCAATTTGGTGTATGGATCGCTGCCTGGAGTTTAGGCATCACCGCATTAGCTGGGCCATTCATTATTACCGACCAAGAGACCTCCACACGCACAGGGGTCGATATTGCAGTGATTATTGATATTTCACCCTCGATGCAAGTCACAGACATCCCCCCAAATCGACTTGCACGAAGCAAGCTGGAATTGGGTGATTTTATTCAAAAGCTCAAGGGTGACCGCATTGCACTGGTCGCTTTTTCAGCAAATGCCTATCCCGTATTGCCACTCACCTTTGATTACAATACCTTTCTTTATTTTGTCAATGCACTGGAACCTTCGCTTGTGACAAAAAGAGGTTCCAATCTGGGGCAAGCATTGATTGAGGCTGAAAAACTGCTTAACCAGGGCAATAAAAACGGACGCGCTATCATCTTGCTTAGTGATGGTGAAATTCATAATGAAACGGTACTTGAAGTGGGGAAAAACAATCTAAAAAGTCCTCTGTTTATTATTGGAATGGGTACTCCAGACGGTGGCCCCATCCCGAGTCAGTCAGGATATTTTATTCGTCAAAACCAAAAACTTGTCATCTCCCGCTTACAATCCGAAAAGCTCTCATCAATAACAAGAGCTGAAAATTATATATCATTAAAAAATGATGATAGTGATTGGGAAACAATTATAAAGCTGCTGCGCCAACAAACAGAAACAAATCACTACCCCATCCAGGTGACAAACAATAAAGTCGAGCTTTTTCCATGGCTGCTTTCAATCAGCTTATTACTATTTTTATATCAAAGAATGTACCGCCACAACTCAATCTTACTTTTGACTCTATTGCCTCTGTTGTTAGCAACTCCTGATCCGAGCCATGCTAATGTGTGGCAGGAACAACAAGCACATAATGCACTCAAAAGTGGTCATTACCCACAAGCCATAAAACTCTACCAGACTCTTCTCACTTATAACGGCTATATGGGGCTCGGTGCTGCCTATTATCGACAACAAAAGTGGCAAGAATCGATCTATGCTTATCAGCAAGCATTTAAATTGGCTGAGACAAATGATCAACGTGCACATACATCATTCAACGAAGCTAACGCCTTAACCAGGCTGCACCAGTTTGAGAAAGCACAAATCGCTTATCAAAGAGCATTGCACTGGAAAAAGAACTATAAAGAGGCCATATTAAATTTGAATTTGATCAAAACACTATTACCATCGTCAGGCAACTCAAACCAAAAGATTAAGTCTTTATCACAAAACAGGCCCGCTGAAACAGGGTCGATTGATCCAACACTGGCTGGAAAAGAAGAGATGACCCAAAAAGAGAGAGTTGTTAAAGCAGAGCAACAGATGAAAGCACTCAATACCCCCCCAAACCCACTGCTTAAATATCAGTTTCAGGAACATGATCGACAAAGCATGACCACGTCCAAGGAAGATCCATGGTAATCAGAGCGCTCACTTTTCTGGTTTTACTTCTATCAAGTCATGTTACGCTCTCTGCAACATTCATTGCCGAAGTGGACCGTTACCAGATCACTACCGAAGAGCACCTGACGCTCAAACTGACATTAAAAAATAGTGATACACGCCTGCGCGCGCAAGGAATTTCACCTAATATTGATTTATCACTTCTCACCCAATTATTTGACTTGGGCACACCACGCGCTGAAAACCGCTTCAATATTTATCGCAATCATGGACGATCAACATCCAGCATCAGTGTCGAACTTTTTCCTAAACAACCGGGAAAACTTACCATTCCACCTTTTTTAATTGATGGCTTAAAAACTGAAGAGATCATTATCAATGTTATTGAAAATCAAAACCCTGCCCCTGAAGTATTTATAAAAAGCGGACTCTCTCATTCATCTGTCTGGATCAATCAACAACTCACGACATACATCGACCTTTATCATCGCACCGAACTCAGCGAAGCCAAACTCGGCGGAAAGCTGGATACTGAACCTTTTATTTCAGATACGATCAACCTGCCTCAATCTGAACGTCGGGAAAACAGCAAGGGGTTTGACTACAATATTACACGGCTCTCATGGGCTGTTTATCCGTCACAAAGCGGCCAGCAAGTTCTCTATCTGCCCGATCTCTGGATTGTGACCAAAGATGGGCGCAAGCAACGTTTTCCAGTGCAAAAACAAGTGATAGAAGTAAAACCACTTCCAGCTTCTGTTCCCAAAAACATGATTGTCGGCTCAGTCATGCTTGCTCAAACTGAGCTGAACAATACACCTTCGGTGGGTCAACTTTCTTCCTGGAAAGTGGAACTGAGTAGCCCCGCTCAAGCAAACGCACTCCCTCAAATACTCGGAACACTTTCAAGCACACCAAAGCTCAAAATCTATCGTGATGCTCCAGTCACAATAGCAAATAAAACGCCTGAAACACTCAGTCATACGGTTACTTATCATTTTTCATTGATACCAATAACAGCAGGAACGATCACATTACCACCGATAGAGGTCCCTTTTTTTAACCCGGAGACCGGCCACGTTGAAAAAACTGTATTAAAAGGATCAACAATAAAAATCGCCCCATCATCAACAGCAGCTCCACAAATAACCACTGTACCGGCTGAGTCCCACGAAGAACCACTCTCCTTCAGCTCACCATCGGTTTGGCAATGGCTGACTTTTATATTTGCCCTGCTGTGCATCATCATTTTAATACTTTGGCAACGAGAACGATTCACCCATACAAAAAAGACAATCCATCAAAACGTTCACCCAAAACCAACTAGCTCTTCGTCTCCCAAAGCATTACTTCTTGATGCCTTGAACAGCCAGACATTGGAGCAAGGACTCAACCAATGGGAACAACATCATGAAATTGATACTGAAATCAGAGATGTTATCCGTGCGGTACAAAAATCGAGCTATGGTAAAGGTGACGCTCCTGATGATATCACTATAAGACGCGCTATAAAAAAGATTAAAAAGGCTCCCGTAACAAATACCTCAAATATATCCAAAGAGAGTTTTTATCCATAAGAACAGTATTGAAATCGAATACTTTGTGACACAATTCACGTACACATTGTCAGCCAACACACAGTAATTTTTTGATACAAAAGCGATTATAGCATCCACTCAAAAAATGACTAAAGTTCAGTAACATGATTATTATAAAAATCCTTTCGTGGTTTCGACTGATCACCATCTCTTTGCTTTTCATACTCATTCTGGTGGCTTGTGGTGGCAAAAATGACAGCACAACGCTGGAAGATCTACCTGAAACAGCACTATCTGAATCGATACAAAAGCAACCCAGTAGCAAAAAATTGATCCAGCCCAGTATCAATAAACCTTACTATTGGGAATACCAGGCTCAGCCCATACTGCTCATTGGTGGTGAAAATGATGATGGACTCTTTCAATGGCCCATCGACGAGATGGTAGCACACCTTGATCTATTACAGAGCTCTGGCGGCAATTATATACGCAATGTATTAAACCACGCTCACAATAATCTCTCTGGCCTGGATCAAAATGATGTGATGCCCCACGCCAAAACCGAAAAAGGGTACGACCTCAACATATTCAACCCGGAATACTTTCAACGCCTTGAAAGGTTACTTACCGAAGCAAGAAAACGTGACATAATAGTCCAACTTACATTTTGGGAAGCATTTGATTTCATTGACGGTAACCTGAGTGGAAAATTGGGTAATTTCTATTTTCGTTATGACAAACTTTCCTGGAACCCAAAAAACAACATAAACTACAGTGCAGAAGAGAGTGGTATCCCCACCACCAACACCACGATTGCCACTTGGGAAAAAGAGTGGAAAAATATTGGCTTTCATTACACAATTCCTGGTATGTCTAACGACAATGCGATGGTTCGAGGCTATCAGGAAAAATTCATTCGTCGTGTTCTCGACAGCACACTAAAATACGATAATGTACTCTATAACGTACAGAATGAACGTCAGTGGATTATTCCTATTGAATGGGCCAACTATTGGGTTACTTTTGCCTCTGATTATGCTAAATCTCAAGGTAAAACAATCTATGTGACGGATATGGCTGACAAATATTACATGACTCAGCCTCAGCAGCAGGAAGCACTACAGTCTAATACTGATTTTTTTGAGATCTCTCAGGTAAACCAGCTGGGTGGACAAACTCAATACAATGAGATCATCTATGCTCGCGAACAGCTTAAAAACAGAAAAAAGCCGATCAATGCAGTAAAAATTTACCGATCATCCAAAGAGGCTGAAGCCAAAGGGCGGTATGATGATGAAGACAAAATGTGGCGTCTGGTATTTGGTGGTGCAGCAGCCGTACGCTTTCACCGCCCGACCCCACCCAGCAGCTCAGCCAAAAACCATGGATTTGGGCTCACTCCTGAAGGTCAGAAACAGATCAAGAGCGTCCGCATGTTCGCTGATGGTGTCAATTTATTTGATATGGTTCCCAACAACGCCAGGCTATCACAGCGCTCCAGCAATGAAGCCTACCTGCTGGAAAACCCAGAACGAGAGTATGCCATCTATTTCACCGGCCGTGATGATGCAACAGTACAACTTGACCTGAGAAAGAGCCCAGAGACCTTTCAGATAGATTGGCTGGACGTACGTAATAATCAGTGGAACCGATCTGATGTGACTGTTTATGGTGGCGAAAAAATAACGATCTCAGCCCCAAAAAACAGTCAATATGTCGCTGTATTGCGCTCTCAAGAGTAAAAATCAAGTTCCTTGGGAACGCCTGATGAAGATTGATGTCTAATTTCCTTACCAAAAATTCAAAGGGTTTTTCAAATGGATCACAAATTACCAGAGCTGCCTTACGCAATGGATGCACTTGCACCGACTATTTCAAAAGAAACTTTAGAGTACCATTACGGCAAACATCACAACACCTATGTCACTAACTTAAACAATCTGGTCAAAGGAACCAGCTTCGAAGAGGCTACTTTGGAAGAGATCATCAAAAAATCTTCTGGTGGACTCTTTAACAATGCTGCTCAGACCTGGAACCATACATTCTACTGGAACGGGTTAACTCCTGACAGTCAAGGCAGACCTGCAGGCACACTCGCTGATGTAATGAATAGCACATTCGGTTCATTTGATGCATTCAAAGAGGCTTTTTCAACATCCGCAACGACCAACTTTGGCTCAGGCTGGACATGGCTCGTCAAGAATCAGGACGGCTCTTTAGAGATCATGAACACCAGCAATGCGGGCTGTCCACTCACAGATAATAAAACGCCATTGTTAACTTGTGATGTTTGGGAACATGCGTACTATATCGACTACCGTAACGCTCGTCCCAAGTATGTTGAAGCGTTCTGGGGCCTGGTCAATTGGGATTTCGTTGCCTCTAACTTTTAAATCTGCCCAACCGGCAGAGAACTACTCTCTGCCGGCTTAAATCAGTACCTCATATTTCTACCATAAAAGATTTCAGCCATTTCATGCCTTAATAGTCTGGTGATCTGACGAGCTTCATTCCCGGAAATATTTTTATCATTTTTATTGAATAGATAATTTTCCAAAGTAAATTTTTTCAACATCATTTTAGTGTGAAAAATATTTTCCTGATAGATATTCACATCGATCATTTCATAGATTTTTTTTGTATCATCTGCAATAAAGTTTTGAATTGAATTAATTTCATGATCAATAAAGTGCTTCTCTCCAAATACATCACGAGTGAAACCACGCACTCGATAATCCATTGTGACAATATCTGAATCAAAGCTGTGAATCAGATAGTTCAAAGCTTTTAGCGGTGAAATACGGCCACAAGTAGACACATCAATGTCCACCCGAAATGTACTAACACCTTTATCAGGGTGATACTCCGGGTAGGTATGCACCGTCAAATGGCTTTTATCGAGGTGTGCAACCACTGTTTCTGGCAATGGCCCAGGCGCATCTGAATTAGATAATGTTTCGGCAATAATGGGTTCCTCAGAAACCAGCATCGTGACGCTCGCACCCTGCGGTTCGTAATCTTGATGAGCAATATTAAGAATGGTTGCTCCGATGATGTTGGCCACTTCGCTTAAAATACCCGTGAGTCGCTCAGCATTATACTCTTCATCGATATATCCAATATACTGGCTGCGCTCCGCCTTCGTTTTGGCATAACAGATATCATAGATATTAAAACTTAAAGTTTTAGTGAGATTATTAAATCCATGCAATTTTAATTTCATAGGTTTTTCCATCTAAAACAGTTCCTACTACTTAATTTAAAAAACTCACTCCGATACAATGCAGAAATCGTGGCTCATTTCAACTGATTTACCCAGCATAATTGATGCCGAGCAATATTTTTCTGAAGAGAGATCCACCGCACGCTTGACCACACCCTCCTTAAGCCCAATACCCGATACAATAAAATGCACATGAATTTTGGTAAATACTTTGGGATCAGAATCAGCACGCTCCGCTGTAATATCTACCTTGCAATCAGTTACCGATTGTCGGGATTTTTTTAATATATGAATCACATCATAAGTGGTACATCCACCTAAACCCAGCAGTAGCATCTCCATAGGCCGAAAACCCAGATTGCGCCCTCCTCCGTCAGGCGGGCCATCCATTACTACGGCATGCCCACTGCCAGACTCACCCACAAACATGGCATTCTCTATCCATTTAATGCAAACTTTCACACACTTCTCCCGATATAATTCGTATAATCGTTTTAATATTGAACAATTATACAAAGTTACTCTCATATAAAGTACCTATTTACTTTAATTAAAGATAAGGATGAGGATATTTTTCAATGGATCTGTATACAAAAAAACCTGATGAAACATTGGAGAACTTTCTTTCCCATTGTCATCGCAGACGATACCCCCAGAAAAGCATTATCATTTATGCGGGTGATGAATCGGATGTGTTGTATTATATCGTAGAAGGTTCTGTCGCCGTTTTCATTGAAGATGATGAAGGGCGTGAGATTGTTTTAACCTACCTGAATGCCGGTGATTTCTTTGGTGAAATGGGACTCTTTGGTGAAGAACAGAATCGTAGCGCCTGGGTACGCACACGTGTTCAGTGTGAAGTGGCTGAAATCAGTTATTCAAAATTTTACGATGTCGCCAAAGAAGACCCGAAAATCACTTTCAAAATTGCAGCACAAATGGCTTCTCGCTTGCGCAGCACCAGTCGCAAAGTCAGTGATCTGGCTTTTATGGATGTCGCTGGACGTATCGCCCGTGCTCTACTCGAACTTGCCAAAGAGCCCGATGCAATGACGCATCCCGATGGTATGCAGATTCGCATTACCCGTCAGGAAATCGGAAAAATCGTCGGTTGCTCACGTGAAATGGTTGGCCGTGTTTTAAAAGAGATGGAAATGCAGGAGCTCATTTCAGCGAAAGGAAAAACTATTGTGGTCTTTGGAACTCGCTAAACAAAGATCATTTTTGCAGGGGCAACCACAAAGGTTACCCCTACAGTTTCAACAATTTTAAAAGCTCAAACCTAGTTGGGCAGATGCCGCTGCTTCCTTATCATTACCTGCCACAGCCAGGTCAAGATGAACAACCCCAAATGGTGAGATACCTGCACCTATGGTAAAAACATCACGATCATTCTCGCTGAGATTAGTTCGGTAACCTGCACGTATTTGCACCCACTCCCAACCATTCAATTCACCACCAATCGCAACGTACTGCGTTGCCGAATCCATTCCAGTCGGGTCGTTCTCCGTTAAATCAACGTCTAATGCAACGGTGCTCCACCCTGTATGATGAGATACCCCCGCTCGCAGCATCGGGTTTAGCTCAATCATATAATTATTGGCAGTTACAAATTCTTGTGAAATAACATTCTTTGCAACAAAGCCCGCTCGCCAGCCATTACCAAAATCCCGGGCAATACCCAAATCAGCAGTCACAGCAGTATCAGATACCAGCCCCTGGTCATAAGTAATTTTTTCAGCATCATCAATATTAATCTCATAATCAAAGGTATCTACACGCAGGTAACGCGGAGTCACTCCCGCAGAAAAACCAATTCCTCCCAACTCAAATTTACGTGCTATTGATACTCCAATTTCAGCCACCGCAATACCTCGACCCAACAGTGCTGACTCTAATGTATTTGTTGGATCGGTGAGACCTGAAAGAGTAGAAATATCATTAGGTATCACTCCATTTGAAACATCTTCAACTGCATCTAAAATACTCTGAACTTCATTTTGGTCACTGGCCGCCACATTCAGCAACATTCCACCAGAAGCCCAACCCGCCAAATTAACAGACCAACCCAGGTTTTCATCCGGCATGGCCATTACAGCACTTCCATTCAAAGTAAATTGTAATGCTTTATCAGAAAGGTCAACCAACTCTTGAAGAAGTATATTACCACTGCTTACAATATCTGCAGCCTTATTCTGAATATTATTTTTCAGCTGATTGACTCCAGCCTCCGTTGTTGGAACCGGAGAATTCAATATCCGATTATAAGCATCAATCGCATCACTAAAATTACCAATCACATTACCATCCTGGAAATCTTCCAGCTCTGTCAGCAACTCATCAGGATCAGCAACCCCCATACCTATCGAAGGAAAAATTAACCTGAAATCTTCGTTTTTTTGAGGATCTGCTAATAATGCAGGGTTGAAATAACCGGCATTTGCTCCTGTTGCTGAAGCGACACCCGTCCCTCCCATAGCCATTGAACGTGGATCCATACCACTGAAAGGAACGGCTAAAGCAGTCGTAGAAAAGATGGTACCCATAATAATCAGTGGAACCTTTTGTTTCATCATATACATCATCCTCTTTTAAATAATCGCTGAAACAACCTACGCAATGAACAAATAATCTTCTCTCCCTGAAGACGAAGGCAATTTTCAGTGCAACGGCCTGGTAATTTGAATAATCTTTCTTGAAATCGGCGAACGTAAGCCAACACTTGAATGCCTGAATACGTTATTCAGAAAAACTGCGGGTAATTTCACAATGCATAAAAAATTTATTAAACTTTTTATGATTAAAGAATTTGAAAAAACTTCAAAAAGAGTCCCAATACTAATCAAAAACCATATAAAATAAAACACCTGTTTTTTCAATTGATCGTAAGCAGTATTATGTTAAACAACAGTACACTGGAAACCGTTCGCCTGGCTTTAGCCGAAGATTTAGGTGATGGCGACCTCACCGCCGCCCTGATCCCTGTAGATACCTGTTGCGAAGCGACTGTAATCTGCCGTGAATACGCAACCATCTGCGGTAAAACATGGTTTAACAATACCTTCGAACAGCTGAGTGGTAACATCATGATTCATTGGCAAGTGGAAGATGGTGACCAAGTTGAGCCCGACCAGGTACTTTGCCAACTTTATGGCCCCGCTCGTGAACTGCTCAGCGGTGAACGAACCGCACTTAATTTTTTACAAACCCTCTCTGCAACTGCAACCTGTGCTCAAACATATGCTGATATTGTCAGTGACCTGCCAGTAAAATTGCTCGACACACGCAAAACTATCCCTGGCCTGCGTCTTGCACAAAAATATGCAGTCACCTGCGGCAACTGTTTTAATCACCGAACGGGGCTTTATGACGGCATATTGATTAAAGAAAATCACATTATGGCCTGTGGTTCCATTGCCGCCGCCGTCGATACCGCACGCAGAACCGGCGTTGAACTGCCCATTGAAGTTGAAGTAGAAAATCTTGATGAAGTGCAACAGGCACTTGATGCAGAGGCCGACATTTTACTTCTGGACAACTTCACCATAGAACAACTCAATGAAGCGGTTGCACTCAATCAAGGCCAGGCCCAACTAGAAGCATCTGGCAACGTCTCAATCGATACTTTGCGCAGTATCGCTGAAACAGGAGTTCACTATATTTCGATTGGCCTCTTGACCAAAGATATACGCGCCATTGATCTTTCAATGCGCTTTAAGTCACTTTAAAATTTTTAGTTATTTGTAATATTTAAGGATAAACCCACCCCATGCGTACCACACAATTTCTACTCGCCACCGTCAAAGAGACACCGAGCGAGGCGGTCACCACCAGCCACAAACTTATGTTACGCGCCGGTATGATCCGTAAACTGGCTTCCGGCCTCTATATCTGGCTACCGATGGGGCTGCGCGTTTTGCGCAAAGTAGAAGCTATCGTACGACAAGAGATGGATCGTGTCGGCGCACAGGAGCTATTAATGCCAGCAATACAACCCGCCGAACTCTGGGAAGAGTCTGGACGTTGGGATCAATACGGCTCTGAACTTCTGCGCCTCAATGATCGCCACCACCGTAAATTCTGTTTTGGCCCCACCCACGAAGAGGTAATTACAGATTTTGTCAGCAAGGAGATTCACAGTTACAAGCAACTACCTGCTATTTTTTATCAGATACAGACAAAATTCCGTGATGAAATTCGCCCTCGTTTCGGCGTGATGCGTGCCCGTGAATTTTTAATGAAAGATGCTTACTCTTTTCATGCAAATCAAGATTCATTGCAAGAAACTTACAATACAATGTTTGCCACCTACTCACGTATTTTCAATCGATTAGGGCTAGACTACCGTCCTGTTCAGGCAGATACAGGCAGCATTGGCGGCAATACATCCCATGAATTTCATGTATTGGCTGATTCCGGTGAAGATGCCATCGCATTCTCGAATGCGAGCGATTACGCCGCAAATGTAGAGCTCGCTGAAGCAGTTGCACCGTCAGGTGATCGACCGGGCGCAAATGCTTCTCTGAAAACGGTTGATACTCCAAACCAAAAAAGCATCAATGATGTCAGTGATTTCCTCAAAATTGATGCGATTCATTGCATCAAAACTTTACTTGTACAAGGTAGTGAAGAAGGTTCAATCGTTGCACTGGTGCTACGCGGTGATCACGAATTAAATACGACTAAAGCTGAAAAACTGGAGGCCATTGCAACACCACTTACATTGATATCGGAAGCGCAAGTCAAAGCCATTGCAAACTGTGAACCAGGCTTTGTCGGACCGGTTGGCCTTGAAATCACCATCATTGCTGACCACAGTGCAGCACACCTTGCTGATTTTGTTTGCGGTGCCAATGAAAATAACAAACATTTAACTGGCGTGAACTGGGGACGTGACCTGCCAGAACCTCAAGTCGCTGATCTGCGTAATGTTGTAGAAGGTGATGCCAGCCCCGATGGCCAGGGTCAACTCTCTATCGCCCGTGGCATTGAAGTCGGCCATATATTCCAGCTCGGTGATAAATACAGCACTGCCATGAACGCCGCCTGCCTCAATGAAAATGGTAAAAAAGTTACGATGCAGATGGGTTGTTACGGCATCGGAGTCTCACGCATCGTTGCCTCAGCCATTGAGCAAAACAGTGATAACAAAGGCATCATCTGGCCCCAGGCACTGGCACCCTTTCAGGTTGCTCTGGTTCCCATGAATATGCACAAATCCACACAGGTGCGTGAAACCGCACAAAAACTTTATGAAGAACTTCAAGCCGCCGATATTGATGTCATATTTGATGATCGAAAAGAGCGTGCAGGAATTATGTTTGCCGATATGGAGTTGATTGGTATCCCACACCGGTTAGTGATCAGTAATCGTGGCCTGGAAGCCGGTACTATTGAATACAAATATCGCAGTGACAGCGAAGCACGGGATATCGCTATTGACCAGGTGATATCGTTTATTACAAGTAAAATATAAATTTCAAGCATAAAAATCAATGAAAGCAGGGACGATTAATATACAAAAAAGGCTGGTCATCAGCCTTCTTGTATGCCTGGCTTTAATTGCTTTTAACAGTGAAGTTTTTGCCTCAACATCCCCTCAACATTCAGATAAAACACTACGTAACGCCTTGATCAAGGCCATCAATGAGACTGACAGCTTTCAAAATCGCTTTGATGCCGAGGTCTGGCTCACTGATTATTCCCATCGGCTCAAAAAACGGATCAAAGATGATAAAAAACGCATTGAACTTCTCAAAGCCGTTCATTTTGAAGCCAAACGTGCCAATCTGCCGCCGGAAATGGTTTTAGCCGTCATTGACGTAGAGAGTAATTTTGATCGCTGGGCGATCTCTTCTGCGGGCGCTCGTGGCCTTATGCAAATCATGCCCTTCTGGCTCAAAGAAATTGGTCGTCCTGATGACAACTTATTTCATGTCAGTATTAATTTACGCTTTGGCTGCACGATTTTGCGTCACTACCTGGATATGGAAAAAGGAAATTATACGCGAGCATTAGGCCGCTATAATGGCAGCCTTGGAAGCTCTAAATACCCCAATAAAGTTTTCACGGCACTGCGTCAGCATTGGTATAAAAGATAAGCAATTATTGAGAAACATTTCACAGCCATTGAAATTTCATCGCAACAACTTTTTTATAACGTGGCAAGCCACGGAGAATCAGACTCCAAGAGATTAAAGAATTATAGATCTAGTCACAAACAAGAATCATTCTTATCGGCCCACCAAACATTCAAGCCTTGGCATATGGTGATAAGTAACGAAAACCTATATTAATCAATAGCTTATAAAAAGCAAATAGATGATTGATTTTAAAGGAAAAAAACTGCCATTATAGACAAAGCCTGTCAGGAGGTGTCAGCAGAAATTGGAGATGGGCCGAAAACTGTGTTTTCGGGCTTTTAAAAACAATAACTTACGACACGACAGGTAATAACTGACCGGACTTATGGACTTATGAACGGGATTGAAACTCAGACGTAGGTCGGGTTAGCGCAGCGTAACCCGACATGATGGAAAGGAAGGTGTTAGCGGCGGATGTGGGTAGTGAATAAGTTGTGGCTTGCTTTGCTGGATTGGTGTCATGTTTCTCGTCAATTGCTTTGTCGGGTTACGCTGCGCTAACCCGACCTACACTACGACTGCAGATTATGACACTTACCCACTATAAATCACATAGAGCCTTCAGATCTAACCTTATTCGTTAGCTGTTTTAATGCTCGAACATCTCCTGTAAACAGGAACACAATTCGATCTGTGTTTTGGCGCTAATTGTTCCAAGCTTTTTTACCAACCTAGACTTATCTATCGCCCTAATTTGATCAAGCAAGATCAGACCACTTTTGCCCTTAAACCTACACTTAATACGGCAAGGAAAATCAAAGCCCTTTGTTGTCATTGGAGCCATAAGTACCGTAGACAACGCTGACATTTCATTTGGAGATATCACAATACAGGGCCGTGTCTTATTGATTTCTCGCCCCTTGGCAGGATTGAGATCAACGAGCCATACATCAAATCGCTTTACCATCACCATTCTAGTTCATCATCCGAAGCCAAAGGGGTATCAAGCCATTCACTATCTAGTGCTTCTTGGCCTTGATCCGAAATCACTCCTTCTATTGCTTCTTTCCACCCATTCCTAGCTTCTTTTTCAGGTGTAATAAGCAAGCCCTCGTTAACCAACTGTAACTTAAGCTCTTTTCCTTCCAGGTGAGCCTGCTCAACTAAAGGCTTAGGGATTCTAATACCTTGAGAATTTCCGATCTTAACTAAATGAGCCATTTTTATTCTCTCCAATCCAGAAATATTAAGTAACTATAATGTAATTACGCCAAATATTCCATAAACTTGAGATATTGAGAAAGCTTCGTGAACAGCTAATCGGGATAGGGGGATGCCCCACGGCATCCCTCACCGATTCCCATAGAACGTAGCGTGCGTATTTCCCGCACTACGCTCTTCAGGCAGAGCAGAGTAACGTAGGTCGGGTTAGCGCAGCGTAACCCGACATCAAGAACTCCCGACAGAGAAAATTTTACTTTATAGTCAATAAGTTAAACATAATTATTTCGTAAACTTTTTATCGCATTTTCTTTATATGTCAATGCGTTATGATGTTTTCTAGCGGGAGGAGCTGACCCGACATGATGGAAAGGAAGGTGTTAGCGGCGGATGTGGGTAGTGAATGAGTTGTGGCTTGCTGGATTGGTGTCATGTCTCTCGTCAATTACTTTGTCGGATTACGCTGCGCTAACCCGACCTACACTACGACTGCAGATTATGACACCTACCCACTATAAATCACATAGAGCCGAAAAATTTCGCTGAGAACTTCCGGCCGATACCGAAAGAGCGCTGTAAATAACCTATAAGACCTCTGGTCGAGAGACTTTAGATTGCTGAATCCACTACAGGTTTGCAGTGGATAACAGGCCAAATATGGCGTCCCCAAGGGTACGCGATAGATATCCGGTATCTGCTGATCACAAAGAACAGACAAGCTGTGTTGCCAAAGAAGTTGCATTTATCAAAAACAATCAACATGTTACATGACAACCGAGCTACTATAAGAAATACCCCTCAATGTTACAATACCTAAAGAGTTGTATGCATTACACTAGGTATTGTAACATTAATGCCATGAAACTCAGAGCCACACACACAGAAAGAGTCCTGGAGATGGTCAAGAATAAGGGCGTTCTGCGTCCCCGAGACCTGGATTCCCACGGCATCCCCAGAACCTATCTCAGCCGCCTTTGTGATGCCAGTAAACTACAACGGATTGGCCGTGGCCTTTATGTCCTGCCAGGGAGCGACGCTACTGAACACCATTCACTGGCCGAGGTCTGTAAACGAGTACCCAAGGGCGTGGTCTGCCTACTATCCGCTCTGCGCTTTCACGAACTTACAACCCAAGCGCCATTTGAAGTCTGGCTAGCCATAGGTGAAAAAGCTTGGCGACCGCGTATTGAGTATCCACCGCTGCGTATCGTGCGATTCTCCCAAACTACCCTTGATGCGGGTATTGAAAAACACCAAATCGAGGGAGTCACTGTACAGGTATATTGCCCTGCCAAAACGGTTGCAGACTGTTTTAAATACCGGAATAAAATCGGCCTGGACGTTGCCATTGAGGCACTCAGGGAGTGTTGGCAGGCGCGGCGCTGTACTATGGATGATCTGTGGCACTACGCTGATATCTGCCGTGTCCGCAATGTCATGCGTCCCTACCTGGAGTCAGTCGCGACATGAATGATAAACGTGGGGAAAACACTGCAGCCTCAATGCGTGACCGATTACTGTCACTGGCACGGAAAAGAGGTGAAGATTTCCAACTACTCCTGACTCAATACGGATTGGAACGGCTCTTGTACCGCCTAAGCCAATCAAACTATCGGGATCGCTTTATTCTGAAGGGCGCGATGCTTTTCATGGTTTGGAGTGATCAACCGCACCGTCCAACACGCGATGTTGATTTTCTTGGCTTTGGCGACAGCAGTGAACTAAGCCTGCAAGCAATCTTTCAGGAACTCTGTAACTTCCCTGTCGAGGATGACGGTATAACCCTAGCGCCAGAGAGTGTGCGAGTTGAGGCAATTCGCGACGAATCAGAATATGGAGGCATGCGGGTAAAATTGTTCGGTGATCTGGCCGGAGCCAGAATATCGATTCATGCCGACATCGGTTTTGGGGATGTCGTAACACCCGAAGCAAGAGAGATCGAATATCCCACTCTGTTGGATACACCCACACCTCGTTTGAGAGCGTATCCCCGAGAAACGGTGGTGGCGGAAAAATACCAAGCGCTGGTCAATCTGGGCATGGCGAATAGCCGAATGAAAGATTTCTACGATATTTGGGTCATTGCCCGTTCGTTTGATTTCGACGGATCAATATTGTCCGAAGCAGTCGGCAACACCTTCTCGTGTCGTCGCACACCACTGCCGAAACAGACGCCATCCGGGTTTAGTCCCGAATTTTATGAAGATAGGCAAAAGAACATGCAGTGGAATGCTTTCCTGAGAAAAGGGATGCTCGTCGCCACACCGCTGTCACTGGAAGATACTTGCCATTTCCTGGAGAAGTTTCTTGTTCCACCAACGCAGGCTTTGGTGTGTGAGGAGAATTTTACCTTGAAGTGGAAACCAGGCGGCCCCTGGAGCTGAAGACGCCGTTTGCACTCGAAATGGCAGGCGAGTCGCCTGGCCCTGTTTTACGACTCAGGGAATTCCCACTCTACCAACTACACCATGAAAACACGGCTTGGTGCGCCTCTTTTTTGGGGAGGTTGAGCAGACCACCTCAATTCACATTTTGAAAAATCATGAGTTTGGGAATACACACAAGATGTACCACATGAACATTCTCTCTCACAGGAACTATCCATAGACTACTGGCACCGTCAGATAAACCAATTAGACGGTCAGTATTTTCCAATCCATAAATGAGTCTGAAGAGAGGGTGAGAGCGTGTTTTGTCAGCCGGTTTTCAGGGTCCGCCCATGAATGGTTTTGAATAGTGTCTGGCGGGCCTTTTGGAGCCGGTCCGCCGCCTGGTTGTCGCTGATCTGGTGAGCGAGCTTGTCGAGTATTTCAAAGCTGAGACCAGGCTTCAAATAATCCTTGGCGTTGGTGAGTGATTTAAGCTTGTCATAGGGCGTCATCATGTCCTCGTAGCGGTAGACCTTGCGCTGTTTTCCCCTGGCATCGGTGCAGGTTTCCGGGAAAAAGCAGGGGCGGTGGAAGTTGATGTTCACGATGACCGCCATTGGGTGTTCACGTTCGCAATAATACGCAGTGGATGGGCGACCGGCAACAACACTACCGCACCAAACCCAAACGCGGCAAGAAAAGCCGCTGGCTCAATATGTCCATTGTCGATACAGCACTCACGAATAAGATATTGGGCGATATGGTCTATCCTAAATTTATCGCCGATGTGACTAAAAGCACAAGGAAAGCAGCACACTCAACACTCAACGACCCGACTATTGGGTTTCGCGATGAAATCACGCTCATCAACAGTCAGATCAAGAAAACGATGGATTTGATCGTAAAGTTGGATGACCCAGATCCAGCGCTTGAGAAGGTTAACGAGCTGACCGCCCAGCGTAGAAGCCTTGAGGCGCAGATAGGTCGCGTGGAGCAAGAAACCTCCGTACAGAAGGTACTTGCCAACCTCAGCGAGTCTGACATGGCCAAGACACTAAAAACATTGGCTAGAACTTTCGAAGAGACATCCAGCAAGCGCTGGAAAGAGTTACTAAAAACTCTGGTCAAGCACATCGTGCTTGACCAGAGACTTTAGATTGCTGTATTTACTACAGCATCCCGGTTGAAAACCGGATATGTATGGCGTCCCCAAGGGGAGTCGAACCCCTGTTGCCGGGATGAAAACCCGGTGTCCTAGGCCTCTAGACGATGGGGACGTAGGACTTACCTCTCTAGCACGAGACCCATAACTTTGGTGGAGCCAGGCGGGATCGAACCGCCGACCTCTACACTGCCAGTGTAGCGCTCTCCCAGCTGAGCTATGGCCCCTCGCGCTAAGGAATCGGCATAATACGTAACGATATTATGTTCGTCAAGACTTTTTTTTACTAATTTTTATCCATACGATTTTGTATATACTTTAATGCGAAATCAATGCGTTTCAACACTCTTTCCTTGCCAATCAATTCGGCAGTAATATCAATCGGTGGTGACATTGAATTACCCGTAATCGCAACACGAAGTGGTTGAGCCAATTTACCCATTTTTATCTCAAAACTCTTAGCCGTTTCAATAACTGCATTGTAGATCGCTTCACCCTTCCAGAGTTCCAGTGCTTCCAGCTGGTCACGCAGTGCCATCAGTGGCTTTTGAATGGCGGCTTTCAAATTCTTTTTAGCTGCCTTGACATCAAATTCTTCAAAATCTTTATAAAAAAACAAACTACCCTGCGCCATTTCAACCAGTGTCTTTGAGCGCTCTCTCGTTGCAAGCACAACATCAACAAGGCTTGGCCCTTGACTTGGATCGATACCCAATTGACCCATATGCCAACTTAAGTGGTGTGCAATATGCTCTGGCGCACTATTCATTATGTAGTGCTGATTCAGCCAGAGCAGCTTACTTGTATTGAAAGTAGATGCTGAATTATTAATATCTTTATCATCAAACAACTCGATCAACTCATCTAAAGAAAAGATCTCTTGGTCACCATGAGACCAACCCAACCGCACTAAATAGTTTAATAATGCCTCAGGAAGGTAACCATCATCACGATACTGCATGACACCCACGGCACCATGTCTCTTTGAAAGTCGCTTGCCATCATCCCCCAAAATCATGGGAACATGAGCGTAACTCGGAATATCAACAACACCTAATGCTTTCATAATATTAATCTGGCGGGGCGTATTATTCAGGTGATCATCACCTCGAATAATATGAGTTAACCCCATATCCAGATCATCGACTACAACAGTCAAGTTATAGGTTGGTGTGCCATCAGAACGGGCAATAACCAGATCATCCAGTTCACTATTTTGAAAAACCACTTGACCGCGAACCCGGTCATCAATCACTACAGAGCCATTTTTCGGAGTTTTAAATCGAACAACAGGGCTGACACCTTCGGGCGGTGAATCAACTCCATTCCGACAACAGCCATCATAACGAGGCTTCTCTTTACGGGCCATCTGCTTGGCACGCATAATTTCCAGCTTATCTTTTGAGCAATAACAATAGTAAGCTTTACCTTCCTCCAAAAGCTTCTGGATCACTTCGTCATATCGAGCAAAACGGTCAGTCTGATATAACGGACCTTCATCATACTCCAGGCCGAGCCATGTCATACCTTCCAAAATGGCATTAACCGACTCAGCAGTAGAACGTTCCTGATCAGTATCTTCGATACGTAAAATAAATGAACCACCATGCTTACGAGCATAGAGCCATGAAAAAAGCGCGGTGCGTGCACCACCTACATGCAAATAACCTGTTGGACTCGGTGCAAAACGGGTACGAACACTCATAATTTATTTTTCAATCCTGTTAACTGTTTTTTACTGTCGTTGTCGATGAGCTTCATAAAGACAAACGCCCGTGGCAACTGAAACATTCAAACTTTCAACATCACCTACCATAGGAATATTAATCAATGCATCACAATTTTCCCGAGTCAAACGGCGCAAACCACGCCCTTCTGCTCCCATAACCAAAGCAAGAGCTCCTGTCAGTGACGCTTGATGAACAGAGCTTTTACCCTCCATAGCAGCGCCGATCATCCAGATACCTTGTTTTTGCAACATACGCATGGTACGTGCCAAATTAGTCACTTGCACAAAAGGCGTGCTTTCAGTTGCACCACAAGAGACTTTGCGCACTACAGGAGTCAACCCTACTGCACGATCCTTAGGCACAATCACCGCATGTACACCACATGCATTCGCAGTACGTATACATGCGCCTAAATTATGAGGGTCCTGAATATTATCAAGGATCAGTAAAAAGGGAGGTTCTTCTAAATGTTTAAGCATCTCCAGAAGATCACTTTCACCTCGCGGAGAAACACTCTTGACAATCGCCACCACTCCCTGATGTGATGACTCCGGACAAACCGCTTCAATATTTTTTTTAGGTACGCTATACAGTGGCACTGAAAATTTTTCTGCTAACCTAAGCAAAGACTTCATGCGCTCATCATGACGTGAATCATCAAACCATAGGCTGCATATCGCTTTTGGGCGCTTTTTAAGAGCGGCTGTCACCGTATGCAAACCATAAATCAATACTTCGTCTTTTTTTATATCGGGTATTGCACCGCTCATTTACGCTTTACTCGACGACGTTTAGACTTGGGTTTAGGCTTTGCTTTCGATTCAACTCCTTCCAGTTCAAAGTCAATTTTACGCTCATCTAAATTAACCTTAACAACACGCACTCGCACTTTATCACCCAGGCGATATGTTTTATTTGAGTGCTCACCAGTCAAACGCTGTTTAGCGGGATCAAAGTTGTAATATTCATCCCCCAAAGATGTAATATGAACCAGGCCATCTACATAAATTTCATTCAATTCAGCAAAAAAACCAAAACCGGTCACTGAAGTAATTATTGCATCAAAAACTTCACCAATTTTATCTTCCATATATTCACATTTAAGCCAACTTTCCACATCACGTGTCGCTTCATCCGCACGGCGCTCTGTCGATGAACAGTGCTCACCCAATGAAACCATATCATTATGGCTGTATCTAAATGTTTCTGCCGTTTTTCCAGCAAGAACATGGCGAATTGCTCTATGCACCAGCAAATCAGGGTAACGCCTTATGGGCGACGTAAAATGAGCATAATCATCAAATCCCAGACCAAAATGTCCAATATTATCGGGAGTATAAAGCGCTTGACTCATACTCCTAAGCAAGACTGTTTGCACCAGATGCGCATCAGGACGCTCTTTCGCTTTTCTCAATAGCTCGCCATAATCAGCTGCTGTGGGTGAATCCCCCCCTCCCAGTTTTAACCCCAACTCACCAAGAAACCCTTGAAGACTTTGTAATTTTTCTGCCGTCGGGCCTTTATGAATTCGGTAAGGAGTCGGAATATTATTGTCACCAAGAAAGCGAGCCGCAGCGACATTTGCAAGAATCATGAACTCTTCAATCATTTTATGCGCATCATTACGCACCATGGGTGTAATGCGCTCTATTTTTCGGTCTTTACCAAAAATAATTTGTGTCTCTGTGGTTTCAAAATCAATTGCACCACGCTTTTCCCGACCTGTCAGCAGTACCTTGTATAAAACATGAAGCTCTTTTAACGCAGGTAACAAACCTTTATATTCATCACATAATATCTCATCATTATCCACAACCATTGCAGCGACTTCAGTGTAGGTCAGACGTGCATGAGAACGCATCACCGCATCATAAAACCGAGCGTTCAAAACCTCTGCTTTATCATTAATTTCTAACTCACAGACCATGCACAAGCGATTCACATCCGGATTAATCGAACACAATCCGTTTGATAGCGTTTCAGGCAGCATCGGAATCACATTGCCAGGAAAATAGACAGAGTTTCCTCGCTTCATCGCTTCGTTATCTAATGCACTGCCCGCTTTCACATAAGAAGAAACATCGGCAATCGCAACCAATAATCGCCAACCCTGTGGAGTTTTTTCACAATAGACTGCATCATCAAAATCACGCGCATCTTCACCATCAATTGTGACCAAAGGCAAGTCACGAATATCTTTTCGCCCTGACCAGGCACTTTCGGGAACTTCTTTTGCAAGCCCTGACAACTCTTCTTCGATCGCCTCTGGAAATGAGTCGGGCAAATCATAATTGCGCACTGCAATTTCAATTTCCATACCCGGCGCCATGTGCTTGCCAATCACTTCTGTAACAGTCGCTACCGTCCGAGCATAACGTGTTGGATAAGCAACAACCTCTGCAACAACAATATCACCATCTTGAGCTTCACCTTGATGGCTGGCAGGAATGATAAACTCTTGACTTAAGCGTTTATCGTCAGGAACAACATAAGTGACACCATCATCTTCATGAAAACGCCCCACTACCTGCCTGATAGCACGTTCTAAAACTTCAACAACAGCACCTTCCCGCCGCCCACGACGGTCAATGCCAACGACCCGCACCACAACCGTGTCACCATGCAATAATGATTGCATTTGCCGTCCAGACAGAAAAAGGTCTTCTCCACCCTCTTCAGGCACTAAAAAGCCAAAACCTTCCGGATGACCAATCACACGCCCCTTAAGCAGAGCCATTTTACTCAGCAAACCATACTTACCACGGCGATTACATATCAGCTGTCCGTCTCGTTCCATAGCAATCAGGCGACGACGCAACGCTTCAAGCTGCTCCTCATCATCATACTCTAAAATTGCAGCAATCTGCTTATATGAAAGCAAGTGACTTTCGTCACTAAAAAGCGCCATAATAAATTCCCTGCTTGCAATAGGGTTCTCATAGTTACTGGCTTCCCGCGTTGCATGAGGGTCGCTCGATAATTTAACCTGTTTATTCACGTTAACCTTTTCTATTAATCTGGATCATTACTCTGATTTAAATTCAATACTAACAAACACAGAGCGGCTATACACCACATTTAAATCCATAAAGCATATCAACCTATAATTAAATGCTGCATTGGCAATTATTTTAATAAATATCAAAGCTAATTAAAAAATTCCTTGCCAGTCTATTCTATAGTTTGGTAGAGTCCGCGATTCAGTAATTGTTAAACACCTCATGCCGAGGTGGCGGAATTGGTAGACGCGCTAGCTTCAGGTGCTAGTGGGGGTAACCCCGTGGAGGTTCAAGTCCTCTTCTCGGCACCACAATTAATAAACAAAAACTAACCCCTATCCCATCTCAGTATATATTTTTAAAATAGCCCTTAAAGTTCAACAATAAAAGCTTATTTAAGTTCATCAAGCGGTCGATCATATACTTAAATAAAAATATTGCACTTTATTAAGATTTATATAATTTAAACGACACACAACGATTTATGCTTAAATTTGTATATACCATATTGATAGTTGCCTTTATTGGTGAATACAGCCTGGTGAAGCTGGGCGCACCAAGTGGAGTCGCAACAATACCGCTTGAGTTGCTATCAGGTATTACGGTGATAGTTATCATAGCCATAGCTCTTTCAAGAAAAAAAATTACTTTACATTTTAAATATATACTGGTTATTATTTTTCTATTACTGCTTATCATTGCAGGGCTCATCATAAATCAGGTACAACCAGGCTCAATCTTTTATGGTATCAGAGCATATTTCAGGTATATACCTTTTTTCTTTCTTCCAGCTGTATATCACTTCTCCAATGAACAGATAAAAAAAATCATAAAGCTAATCTTTTTCCTTATTCTTATTCAATTACCATTAATCTTCTACCAGAGGTTTATAGAGTTCAGCCATTTATTGACAGGGGATGTGGTTACAGGAACATTTAAAGATCCAGCATTAGTTGCTATAATTGCAATTGCAGCCATACCGTTTCTTATCACTTTTTATTTAAGAAAGGAAATAAGTTTAAAACTATTACTTATTTCAATCCCTCTCCTCGTTCTTCCTGCAGCACTAAATGAAACAAAGTCGGTACTCTTCTTTTTACCTATAGCTCTGATCGCCCCTATATTTTTTATTGAAGATAGAAGGAAAAAACTTAAAGAAATTTTCCCGGTTTTTATATTTGGTTTTCTTTTTATAGTTATTTTTGTAGCCGTATACAATATTCATTACGGCAAAAGGTGGGATGGAAACATTGTAAACATGCTATTCAGTGAAGATCGCATTGAAGGCTATTTACACAAAGGCGCGACAACAAAAAGTGATGGCACAGAAAAAAACACTATAGGGCGAGTGGACAGTATCACTCTTCCATTTCAGGTATTTTCAAATCAACCTATAAAGTATCTTTTTGGTGTCGGCATTGGAAACGCAATATCCAAGCCAACATCAAAACTTACGGCTGGAAAATATTCGTATAAATATATAAAGCATGGAGGAAGAATGTCTACCGCATCCCAACTCATATGGGAAATTGGCATAGTTGGCTTTCTAATATTTATGCTCATTATGTTTATGATATTTAGAGATTGCCTTGCACTTAGATATGGTAATCGCGTTGAAAATAATATTGCATTAGCATCAGCAGCAGTATTCCCTATCATTGTCATCACGCTATTTTATAAAAATAGCATTGCAATACAACAACCAAGCGTCTGTTTTTTATTTCTATCGGGCTATATAGCTTCGCAAAACTACCGACGGATTAAAAACATAAAATAAATCTTTAGCTCTAAGCATTCTATAAAAGGTATAAATAACCCCATAATCAGTATGAAAAAAAAATTAAAAATTCTATTTATATCTTCTGACAAATTCCCCCCTTTTAGAGTTGATGTTGTTGATTTATTCGCTAAAGAGCTTGTATCACGCAACCATAGCATTGAATGGATATTGCAATCTGCAACAGACTGTAACCATAACTATAAAACAACCTGGCTAAATAGTACTGTTTGGGTAGGAAAAACAGATAATGGCACCTCTCTTATATCAAGGCTAAAAAAGCACCTCTATTCCATCAAAAACGATTTCAAGCTATATAAACTATCAAAACACAATACATACGACATAATACAAGTCAAAGATAAATTCATATCTGCATTAGTCGCAATTATTACAAAAAAAATTACCGGGAAAAAATTCGTTTACTGGCTATCTTTTCCCTTTCCAGAAGACTCTTTATATAGGTTTTACGATAAATCAGCGCGTTACCCACTTTTATATTTCATCCGTGGAAATGTCCTAAAAGTTTTACTTTACAAAATAATATGTCGATCCGCAGATCATATATTTGTTCAAAGTGAACAGATGAAAATGGATATTACAAAACATGGTGTTCCACTGAGAAAAATGACCCCTATTCCTATGGGAGTTCCTGAAGAAAATATTGTAGATCAAAAAAACAGTCACAATAAAACAGTCAACCCTAATCAAGTTATTTATCTTGGAACACTCAACAGATCAAGAAAAATGGACTTTGTTTTAAGAGCCTTTAAACTGGCTCTCCAGAAAAAAGATTATTGCGAATTAATCTTTGTTGGTGATAGTGAAGACCCTAAAGACAAAGAGTTTCTTATTGAAGAGTCCAAGAAATTAGGGATTGACCACGCAGTCAGCTTTACTGGCCTTTTAGCACGAGACAAGGCTCTTGAATACGTCGAGCAATCCGCAGTTTGCCTGTCACCATTTTATCCTACCCCCGTTCTAAACTCAACTTCACCGACAAAGCTGATTGAATACATGGCATTACAGAAGCCTGTGATAGCCAATGACCACCCGGAACAACGACTCGTACTTAAAGAGAGCCAGGGCGGGATTTGTGTTCCTTATGAAGAACAGGCGTTTGCAAATGCAATCATTTATCTATTAGACAACCCTGATATTGCCAAGAATATGGGGAGAATGGGGCGTGAATATATTATTAAAAACCGGACATACCGTACAATTGCCGACCAGGTTGAGCAAAAATATTTTGAGATATTAGAAAACTAATACATCAACCAGTTTATATTGACGGGCCAGCGACCCTGTGGCATTTCGCATCAAGGCACAACGTTGCCGTACACCTCCATTCTATAGTTTTTACTATTCAGCCCTATGGTTTTTATAATGATTAATCAATCCATTTGTTGACGAATCACTACCACTCTCTTTTTCTTTGGAAGAGAGTTTAGGCAAAATTTCGGATGCTAGCTGCTTGCCTAATTCAACGCCCCACTGATCAAAAGAGTTAATATTCCAGATAACCCCCTGAACAAATATTTTATGTTCATACATTGCAAGAAGTGACCCGAGTGTTTTTGGTGTCAGCTTTTGAAACATAATTGAATTTGTTGGCTTATTACCTTCAAACACTTTATGTGGCAGTAATTTTTCAAGCGCTTCACCTGTCATACCTTGCGCTTCCAACTCACTTCGAGCTTCATCTTCTGTTTTGCCTCGCATCAGTGCTTTTGTCTGTGCAAAAAAGTTTGAAAGCAGTATTGAATGGTGCTCACCCATTGGATTGTGCGATTCAACTCCAATCAAAAAATCAGCAGGAATCAATTTGCAGCCTTGATGGATCAGCTGATAAAAAGCATGTTGTCCATTAGTACCAGGCTCACCCCAAATAATAGGGCCGGTAGAGTAATCAACAACATGCCCCTGACGATCCACTCGCTTACCGTTACTCTCCATATCACCCTGCTGAAAGTAAGCAGGAAACCGACTCAAATATTGATCATATGGCATCAAAGCATGGCTTTGAGCATCAAAAAAGTTGTTATACCAAATACCCAGCATTCCGAGTATGACAGGGATATTTTTCTCAAGCGGCGTACTACGGAAGTGTTCATCCATCTCATGCGCACCCGTAAGCATCTCTTCAAAATGATCCATACCAATATAAAGCGCAATCGAAAGACCAACTGCACCCCAAAGCGAATAACGCCCACCAACCCAATCCCAAAATCCGAACATGTTTTTAGGGTCAATTCCAAAACCAGACACCTTTTGAGCATTCGTGGAAACCGCCACAAAATGCTGGGCAACAGATGCAGGATGTCCCCCTTGCTGAAAAAACCAGTCACGTGCAGAATTTGCGTTTGTAATTGTTTCCTGGGTCGTAAAAGTTTTGGAGACAACAACAAACAGTGTTGTATCATAATTCAAATTTTTGGTAGCTTCAGCCAGATGAGTTCCGTCAATATTGGAAACAAAATGAACATTCAAACCTGTTTGAGCATAAGGTTTTAACGCTTCCGTGACCATAACAGGCCCTAAATCAGAGCCCCCTATTCCAATATTTACAACATCAGTAATCGGTTTACCTGTGCAACCCACCCAACCACCGTTACGAACCGATTCTGTGAACTCCCTCATGTGCCGCAACACAGCATTCACATCAGGCATAACATCTTTGCCATCGACTAAAACAGGGCGGTTAGAACGATTTCTCAATGCCGTATGAAGCACCGCACGGTTTTCTGTAAAGTTAATTTTTTCTCCAGAAAACATTCGCTTTATTGAAACACTTAATTCTGCTTGCCGAGCTAAATCAAACAATAAAGAGAGTGTTTCCTCCGTCATACGGTTTTTTGAATAATCCACCAAAATATCATTGAACCGTAATGAAAATTTATCAAAACGCTCAGAATCCGTATCAAAGAGTTGACGCATATGCAGAGATGCGATCACTTGTTGATGGGCCTTCAAAGCATTCCAAGGTTTAGAAGCTGTTAATAGACTCATTGTATGACCTTCTTTACTCCTCAAATCTGCCTCTTCCTGTGCAGAAAAACTACTAATATATTCACTAAAACCTGAATCAATATGCGTATCACTTCCATGCTTGTCATACATATTTAAAATCCCTCTGAACTGACATCAGTTGCTGAAACATCCAGTGAATGACGCCAAAATTGATCGTCACGATCAAACAGGCGATACGTCCCTTTTGGACCCCAGGAACCTGCGGGGTAGGTATTAATAAAATCCCTTTCCATGGACCATACTTTTAGAACAGGGTCAACCACTCGCCACGCCCACTCTATTTCATCATAGCGAAGAAACAGTGACTGATCTCCGTTCATCACATCAAGCAACAACCCCTCATACGCATCCGTACCACGCTCTTGCCCTTTACGGTAACTTGCATCCAGACTAATCGTTCGTGTCTCTACTTCAAGCCCAGGCATCTTAACCTGCATCTCCATTTTCAGACATTCATTAGGTTGTATACCCAATAAAATCCAGTTTGGTGAAACACGATTTAAATGGTTGCCTTTAAACAAGGTGGTAGGTGGCTCTTTAAAGCGGATGCATATAGCTGATGCTCCTTCTGCCATTCGCTTACCCGTACGCAGATAGAAAGGTACACCTCTCCAACGCCAATTGTCCACATAAAGTTTAAGTGCAGCGTAGGTTTCTGTTGTACTGCTGGAGATAACATTTTTTTCTTCAAGGTAGCCTGGCACAGAATTACCATTAATGTTACCCGCACTATATTGCCCACGAAAAGCATGGGCATGTACTGCATTTTGTGTAATTGGACGAATACTTTTAAGGACTTTAACCTTTTCGTCACGCAACGATTCATCATCCATTAGTGCTGGTGGCTCCATTGCAACCATGGTCATCAATTGCAACAGATGACTCTGAATCATGTCACGCAGCGCACCTGAACCTTCATAATAATCAGCACGACTGCCAATACCAGACGTTTCAGAGTGTGTGATCTGAACATGGTCAATATACTGACGGTTCCAAAGTGGCTCCATAAGTAAGTTGGCAAAACGAAACACCAAAACGTTTTGTACCGTCCCTTTACCTAAATAGTGATCAATACGATAAATTTGATGCTCACCCAGATAATGACTTAACTTTTTCTGTAAAATTTGAGCACTTAGCAAGTCATAACCAAAAGGCTTTTCAAAAATGACCCGCCTCCAACCCCGCTCCTCCTCAAGTAACCCTGCATCACCCAGCTTAGCTGTCGTAGATCCAAACTCTGCAGGGCGAACTGACATGTAAAAAGCAATATTATTCGAAAACTTGCTATCACTATCGATTGTTTTTCGTAATTTTTTAAATGATCCCTCATCATCTAAATTACCTTGAAAATACTCCATACGATCACAAAACCTAACCAAAACCTCCTGATCAACTCCATCTGGAAATTTTTCCTTCAACATACCATTGACTTCATCCAGCCATTGGTCGCGCTCCCAAGGCCGTCGTGCAAAAGCAAGAATCACCATATTATCAGGCAAATATCCTGCACAATCCAACTCAAAAAGGCTAGGAATTAATTTCAGGCGTGATAAATTACCTGTTGCACCAAAGATGACTAATGTGCATGGTTCCATGTCTATTTTCCTCCAGCACCCTTGATCGCATGACCACCAAAAGCATTTCGCATAACCGAAAGCATCCGGTTGGCGTAACCTTCACCATCCTGACTGGCAAAACGCATTTGTAATGCTAATGAAATCACTGGAGCCGCTTCACCTTGGTCAATTGATTCAATAACAGTCCAGCGCCCTTCACCAGAATCAGGTACAAAAGGGGCCACCGATTCCAGTTTTTGATCTGATTTAAGTGCGTCAGCAGTTAGATCCAGCAACCAACTGCGCACAACAGAGCTATGTCGCCATAACTCCGAAATTTGCGCCAAGTCCAGATCAAACTCCTTTTTGCCACGTAACAGTGCAAAACCTTCAGCAAAGGCCTGCATCATGCCGTACTCAATACCGTTATGGATCATCTTGGTAAAATGGCCAGAACCAATCGGCCCGACGTGCGCCCAACCACGATCATCCGCAGGTGCCAAAACTTTTAACGCGGGTTCAACAATGGCTGCCACTGACTTTTCAGCACCGACCATTAAACAGTAACCATTATCCACTCCCCAAACACCACCTGAAGTGCCCGCATCCATAAAACCGATGCCGTGCTCAGCCAGCATCACACCACGACGCAAGCTATCATGATAATTAGAGTTTCCTCCATCAATCACAACATCACCCTTATCAAGCAGATCAATCAACTGTTTAACATGTGACTCTGTTGGCTCGCCATCGGGCAACATTAACCAGACAATTTTTGGAGAAGGCAGTTGTGCAACTGCATCTTTCAATGATTTTGCCGCAATCATTCCCTCTGCTGAAGCCAACTCTTCAACAATTTTCTGCGATCGATTATGCCCCACCACTTCAATACCACCACGACACAAACGACGTACCATGTTGGCACCCATCTTTCCTAATCCGATTAAAGCCATTTTCATAATGATCTCACTCCCTTAAATATTCCTGTGACGATGACAAACTCGTAGCGTATAATAGAGCATCAGTTATTAGCTATGATTAATGCCCCCTGATACAAAGATTTAATAGCACAAAAAAACATTAGCCAAGTTTTGTCAATAAAATTAAATCATTACTATAACGACCCCTTATCAAAAAATATGACCATAGCAGGGAAAATAATAGACCATGAGTACGATTCTATTTGCTACCAGTGAAGCATTACCTCTTATAAAAACAGGTGGACTCGGCGATGTTTCAGGCAGTTTGCCGATCGCATTAAACTCATCAAAGCACAATGTTTGCCTAATTTTACCCGCTTATAGCCCTGCACTTCGTGAAGCAGGTGATTTAAAAGAGATTGCAAGGTTTGAAGTGCCCTCTGCACCTGCTCATGTACGTTTACTGGAAGGCAAACTTCCGGGTAGCTCAGTCACCCTGTGGCTTATTGACTGCCCACCACTTTTTGATCGACCTGGCGGACCTTACGCTGATCAAGATGGTGCAGACTGGTATGATAATGCCCTACGCTTTGGTCTGTTTTGCAAAGCTGTATCCATGATTGCGATGGATCAGCTCGGATTAAGCTGGAAACCTGATGTCGTACACTGTAATGACTGGCAATGCGGCCTCATCCCTGCTCTTCTAGCTTCTCAAGAAAACCGTCCAGCCACTGTTTTTACCATTCACAATATGGCCTATCAGGGACTATTTTCTCAAAAAGAGTTTTATGACTTACAAATTCCTCATGAGCTCTGGTCAATGGATGGTGTGGAGTTTCACGGTCATTTCTCTTTTATTAAAGGCGGACTTGCGACGGCGGATATGCTCAGCACGGTCAGCCCGACTTATGCTAAAGAGATTCGCACACCACAATTCGGTTATGGCCTTGAAGGGTTACTTGAGTATCGAAGTGACCGTTTGGTGGGAATTTTAAATGGTGTTGACTACACTTTGTGGGATCCTGAAAATGACCCCTATATTGTTAAATCCTATACCTCTAAAACAGTCCGTTTTAAAAGTTTAAATAAATCGGCACTACAAGAATATATGGGGCTGCCAGTTTCAGAGAAAACACCACTGATTGGCATTATTGGACGAATGGTTGAACAAAAAGGGTTTGACCTGTTTCTAGACAACATTGAATGGTTAATTTCGAC
Organism: Gammaproteobacteria bacterium; assembly: GCA_015490755.1. GTDB lineage: Bacteria > Pseudomonadota > Gammaproteobacteria > JAADGQ01 > JAADGQ01 > S141-38. The sequence continues at coordinate 97,779 of WFXF01000041.1, read as the reverse complement.
CGAAGTCCAGATCGTGGTTCTTGGCAGTGGTGAACCTCATTTTGAAGAAAAATTTAAAATTGCGGCCACCCAGTACCCACAAAATATATCCGTACAAATTGGATATCATGAAACGTTAGCACACCACATAGAAAGTGGCTCAGATATGTTTTTAATGCCTTCACGCTTTGAGCCGAGCGGCCTTAATCAACTCTATAGTTTGCGCTACGGCACTGTGCCTATTGTTCACCATACTGGTGGGCTTGCAGATAGCGTTATTGATGCCAGCGAAGAGAACCAAAAAGCTAAAATTGCCACTGGTTTTGTTTTTAATGAAGCAACACCTGAATCTCTGTTAGCAACACTAAAACGAGCCATCGCACTATACAAACAACCCAAGCTCTGGAAGCAAATAATGAAAACAGGCATGAAACAGGATTTCAGCTGGAAAAAAAGTGCCAAGCAATATTTAGCACTTTACCAACGTGCTATTGAACACGCAAAAAACTCTTAACTACAACTCAAACTTATATGAAAAAATCCTCACGCATTGGTTTTGTCAGCCTTGGCTGCCCTAAAGCACTCGTTGATTCAGAACAGATAATCACACCACTCAAAGCGGAAGGTTACGAAATCAGCCCAAGTTATGAAGGTGCTGATATCGTTATTGTGAATAGTTGTGGCTTTATTGATGCTGCCGTAGAAGAGTCGCTGGATGCCATCGGTGAAGCACTGGCTGAAAACGGTAAAGTCATTGTCACAGGATGCCTTGGAGCCAAAGGGGATACCGTCATTAAAAATTTCCCTAATGTCCTCGCGGTCACAGGGCCACACGCATCGGAAGAGGTTCTATCTATTGTACATGAGAATCTGCCCCCACCGCATGCTCTAGACAATCACTCAATTCCGTCACAAGGCATAAAACTCACACCCCGCCATTATGCGTATTTAAAAATCTCCGAAGGCTGCAATCACAGTTGTACATTTTGTATTATTCCTGACCTACGCGGCAAACTTGTCAGCCGCCCATCCAACGATGTGATGGAAGAAGCTGAAAAGCTTGCACATGCAGGTGTCAAAGAGCTACTGGTTATATCGCAAGACACCAGCGCCTATGGAATTGATACAAAATACCGCACTCATTTCTGGCAAGGGCAACCCATCAAAACACGATTTTATGACCTTGCCGCCGCATTATGCCAACTCGGTATCTGGGTTCGACTGCATTACGTCTACCCTTACCCTCATGTCGATGATGTCATCCCGCTAATGGCAGAAGGAAGGTTACTGCCTTATCTCGACGTACCCTTTCAACATGCAAGTCCAAATATTCTCAAAAAAATGAAGCGACCCGCTCATAGTGAAAATACACTCGAACGCATTAAACGCTGGCGTGAAATATGCCCCGACATTGCCATTCGCAGTACATTTATCGTGGGATTTCCTGGTGAAACCGACGATGATTTTAATCAACTGCTTGGTTTTATTGAAGAAGCCAACCTGGATCGCGTTGGCTGTTTCGCCTATTCTAATGTCGAAGGTGCCCAAGCCAACACACTCGAAAATCATATAGCCGAAGAGGTCAAAGAAGAGCGCCTCGAACAACTCATGACCCTTCAGGCTAAAATCAGCGCATCACGTTTAGAGCAGCGCATTGGTCAACAAGAGCGCATACTGATTGATGGAATCACAGAAGAGGGAGCATGGGGTCGCAGCCAACGAGAAGCCCCTGAAGTCGATGGCACTATTTTTCTGCCTAACGAAACTGCGCTTGTCGCTGGCTCATTTGTCAATGTAGAGATCACAGAATCCAATGAACATGATTTAACAGCAACTGTCATTAAATTGTCATAAAAAACGACTGTAATAAACGATTTTTTATCGAGAACACTGACTTATGAGCAATCCGACACTATTACTTATTGAAGATGATGATGACATTCGTGAAATGATTACCGAAGCTTTGAAGCAAGCTAAATTCACCGTTACTGCGGTTTCATCTGCTGAAAAAGGGTTAAAAAGAGTTGAGTTGCAACTGCCTGATGTTTTCATAATCGACTGGATGCTTCCTGGAATCAGTGGAGTAGAGTTGGCCAAACGTCTGCGCAAAGAAGAGGCCACACAAGAGACCCCACTCATTCTATTGACTGCTCGTGGTGAAGAGGACGATATCGTTCGTGGCCTTGATGCAGGAGTGGATGACTACATAACAAAACCATTTTCTCCTCGCGAACTCATCGCCCGTATTAATGCTCTGCTACGCCGCAGTGGAAAAGGCCTTAACACACGAATACAAGTAGGAAAACTCTGCCTGGATACATCTTCACACCGTCTACTCATTGATGAAAAAGAGATCAAAATTGGCCCAACTGAATATCGTTTGCTCGAGTTTCTTCTCAATCACCCGGAAAAAGTTTATAGTCGGGAACAACTACTCGACCGAGTATGGGGACGAGGTATTTACGTTGAGGAACGAACGGTGGATGTACACATACTGCGCCTGCGCAAACTGCTAACTCCTTACGGGCTGGAAAAAATGGTTCAAACCGTTCGCAGTGCCGGCTATCGGCTTTCCAGGGACTTTTAGACCGGTATGTCGCAACTTTGGAAAACCGAACTATGGCGACTTCTAGGCGTTATTTTTATCTGTTTTCTTTTTGGCCTGGTGCTGGACTCCATCGCATGGTCTCTCGCTATTGGACTTTTCTTTTACCTCATATGGCAAGCCTTGCAAGTGCGCCACCTGGAACGCTGGCTAAATAATGATATCGTCCCTCCTCCATACGAACTGGAAGGAATATGGCACGACCTCGCTTACCGTATTTATCATAATCGTCAACGCAGTAGAAAGCGCAGAAAACGCATGTCTGAAGTCATTCGTCGCTTTCAAAAATCGACTCAAGCACTACCGGATGCTGCCGTTGTGCTCACCTCAAATGAAGAGATTGAATGGATCAACAATGCCGCAACACGAACTCTTGGGGTCACAAAGTCTGATATTGGCCAAAATATCAACAACCTGCTACGAAACCCTGCCTTTCATAATTTTCTTAGCCAGGGTGATTACAGCAAGCACCTGGAGATCAACTCACCCCTGGATGAAAACGTATCACTGGATGTGCGCATTCGTCCCTACGGAGAGAATCAACGACTATTAGTTGTTAGAGATATCACACATATTCATCGTCTGATGACCATGCGTCACGACCTTATTGCAAACATATCACATGAATTACGTACGCCATTAACGATCATCCTCGGCTATCTTGAAATGCTGTTAAACGCCCCAGCCGATACTGACCCACAAAAATTACGTGAACAAATTACTAAACTGCAATCGCCCACCACACGCATACAGACCCTGGTGGATGACCTCTTGATGCTATCCCGGCTGGACACCACTTCAAATGAAGAAAAAAACACTATCGTTAACATTCCCGATCTTGTTCAACAGGTGACAGATGAAGCTCAAAATATCAGCAATGGCAAGCATGTGATCCACTGTCATATTGAAACAGATACACACCTCTTCGGTATAAAAGATGAACTGTACAGCGCTTTCATTAATCTGGCCAATAATGCAATACGCTACACACCTGAAGGGAAAAAAATATGTATCCGGTGGTATCTAAACAAGGATAACAACACCGCCTGCTTTGAAGTAAAAGATCACGGTATTGGAATTGCGTGGGGTCATCTTCACCGTTTGACTGAACGCTTCTATCGCGTTGATCCAGGTCGATCCAAAGCAACCGGCGGAACAGGGCTTGGGCTTTCTATAGTAGAGCAAATTTTACGCCGCCACGGAGCTGATCTGCATATTGATAGCACCCCCGGTCGAGGCAGCACTTTTACCTGCATTTTCCAACCAGGATGGCAACGACCTTCTCAATGAAAAAAACAGATACATCATCAGCATTACAAGCTTTTTCGAACCTTACTCCTGACACCATGTTAGATGCCATTGAATCCACTGGTTTGCGTTGTGACGGTCGATTTTTAGCTTTAAACAGCTATGAAAACCGAGTTTATCAAGTGGGTCTTGATCAAGGCACACCTTTAGTCGCAAAATTCTATCGCCCTAACCGCTGGAGTGAAGAATCAATTCTCGAAGAACATCGGTTCACACTGGCACTGGCCGAGCAGGAAATTCCTGTCATCCCACCGATTGTTGATTCTAATGGAAACACCCTGCACCAATATAGGTTCTACCGATTTGCACTCTACCCCCGCCGGGGCGGACGCGCTCCTGAACTCGATAATCCAGACCATCTTGAACAAATGGGGCGTTTTATAGGTCGCATTCATGCTATGGGCAGAACGCAGCCTTTCGAACACCGGCCGACACTTGATATTGAAAGCTTTGCCATACAACCCCGCCGCTTCTTACTTGACCATGATTTTATACCCGGTCATCTTCTGAAAGCTTATCAGTCGCTGACCACAGACCTAATTACTCAGATAGAGCAGTGCTTTGAACGTGCCGGTAATGTCCAGCACTTGCGTCTACACGGTGATTGCCACCCCGGAAATATTCTCTGGACAGATGCCGGGCCGCATGTTGTTGATTTTGATGACGCTCGCATGGGCCCCGCTATTCAGGACTTATGGATGTTCCTGTCAGGAGATAGAAACTACATGACTGCAAGGCTTGCCGATGTACTGGAGGGTTATACACAGTTTTATGATTTCAACCCCTTAGAACTACACTTGATTGAAGCGCTACGCACCTTACGTATGATTCATTATGCCGCTTGGTTAGCCACTCGCTGGAGTGACCCAGCATTCCCCCTTGCCTTTCCCTGGTTTAATACCCTCAACTATTGGGAAGAACATATTCAATCACTGCGTGAACAAGCTGCACTCATGAATGAGCCTCCCCTGATATGGAATTAATATCGATATTTCTAACTTCTGGCTCTCTCCTGCCGATGAATATTGGGATTATTCATGATACAGATAATTTACATCAGGGAAGGTTATGAAAAAGGTTTTAGCACTTATATTAACTATGATAATTTCACCTGTTTTTTCAGCCCCGGGCGGAGGAGGCAAAGAGAACGCCATAACTACTGGAAAAATAAATTATTTCTTGCTTGAACCCAACTTTGTGGTCAACATTCATGGCAAACGTGGCTTACGTTATATGCAAACGGCCATTCAAGTCATGAGTTACGATGCAGCAGCAATCACAGCCCTGCAAACCCACTCTGCACCAATACGCCACGATTTACTTATGCTCCTCTCAGATCAAAAAATAGAGACCATGCAAAATGCTAAAGAACGTGAACGTATTCGCCATGAAGCCTTGGAAATTGTTCAAAAAAACCTGGAAAAGTATGCCCATATCAGCCCGGATGATACCGTTAAAGACCTGGAAGAGAAAAGCCATCCAGCCGGAATTCAAGAACTATACTTTACAGATTTAGTGATTCAGTAACTCCTGAAAAGTAAGCGTCTAACCAACCCCACCCTTGACGTACCATGGAAGCAGCAGGTCAACGTCCTCAAGGTTTGTGGCTTGAGGTAATAATGTAAAGAGCCGTTTTAAATAAGCATAAGTAACGTAGGTCGGGTTAGCGCAGCGTAACCCGACATGATGGAAAGAAAGTGTTAGCGGCGGATGCGGGCAGTGAATGAGTTATGGCTTACTGGATTGGTGTCATGTTTCTCATCAATTACTTTGTCGGGTTACGCTGCGCTAACCCGACCTACACTACTGAGTTGTTGGCCTAGTACATCAACCACTTTATATTACCAATGCACAGCCCCTCCTATAAAAGGCCCCTGAATTTTATTCGACGAACCACGGATCGAGCGATAACCCAGTGATAATGAGCCAAATGTTTCCGTCACGAGCAGAGAAATTTCTGTATCTGTTAACCAATTATCATTAATGTTACTGGCTGTATAGCTACCTTCAATCCCCAATCTTTTCGACCAATGAAATAACAGCGGAAAAGTAATAGAGCTACCGCTCGTTTTATAATTACCTTTCAGTATCGCTCTACCATAACCCACATTAAAACCCACATGATTGCCCAATGACATTCTGTAAAGAGCATGAAAGTAGCTTAAATCAAGCTCATCCGAAGGTGATGGTTCCCGAAATTTTGTATGGCGAAGATGAATACCCAGCAAGCTATATCCAAGCTCCATTTTTAGATCAATACCACTGATATCACCATTGGCATTTTGGTAGTGAGTATCAAAACGAACAAAGGGAAGCAGTGGCTCACCTATCGTGCGCGGAACCATACTGGAAAGAGCATCAGCACCCTGGGTACGCTCAACACTCATTTTTCCGCCTTCGATAGCCACTAAAACTGTAACCTCCATCATTCTCCAGAAAAACTCATCCATAAAGCAACCCAGGAGAACATCACAATCATTGGAAGAACCAAAATAGATGGATCTATTATTGTTACCTTTTTTATTACTATCTTTTTTGGGTTCCACTTCACTTTTGGCTTTAGGCTTGGTGATTACATTTTCTTCAAAATCATCCAGACTGCCTGCCATTATACTGGATGAAAAAAGTAACAAACAAAAAAACAGTATAACCCTGGCCATCGCTATAACGGTTCAAATAGAGCTTTAAGATCATCGGCTGAAAATTTTGCATCTTCTTCTTTTTTACCACTACCATACACACCTTGCGCCAAGGTTTGTTTTTTTGCTTGCATCGCAACTATTTTCTCTTCCAAAGTATTTTCTGTAATCAGTTTGTAAACAAAAACGGCTCTCTTTTGGCCGATACGATGCGCACGGTCGGTGGCCTGATTTTCTGCGGCAGGATTCCACCACGGGTCGTAGTGAATCACAGTATCCGCTTCGGCAAGATTCAGACCAACCCCCCCCGCTTTCAGACTAATAAGAAAAATATTGGCTTGGCCACTTTTGAATTTCTCAATCGCTTCATCTCGCTTGCGGGTCTGGCCCGTGAGTTTGCTGTAAGCAATACCACGCTCTTTCAGAGCATCTTCAATAATGGCCAGCATTTTAGTGAATTGTGAAAACAGCAAAATACGCCTTCCTTCTTCGAGCATTTCAGGCACCATATCCATCAACAACTCCATTTTAGCCGACTCTTTCACTGCTTGCGCCTGCTTGAGTGACAGTATCGCGGGATCACAGCAGGTTTGGCGTAGTTTAAGTAGTGCATCGAGAATCATAATATGACTACGAGCCAGACCTTTACTGGCGATACTGTCACGTACCTTTTTCTCCATAGTCAATCGAATACTTTCGTAAAGCGTTGCCTGCTTTTTACCTAAGCTCACTGTACGAATAATTTCAGTTTTTTCTGGCAACTCTGTGACAACTTCAGCCTTGGTGCGACGCAACATAAAGGGTGCGATACGTTTTGTCAGGCGCAGTTGTTGTTCGTCATTTCCATGTTTTTCAATGGGTGTACGAAACAGCTGCTTGAACTGTTTATCACTACCAAGCAAACCGGGCATGGCAAAATCAAATAGCGCCCACAGTTCACCAAGATGATTTTCCATCGGTGTGCCCGTGAGGCAGAGACGGTTTTCCGTCTTGAACTGGCGTATAATTCTTGCTGCTTTGGCGCGGGGATTTTTAATAATCTGCGCCTCATCCAGTACTACGTAATAGTACTCGTGAGCCAGCAGGTGTGACTCATCACGCACCAACAGCGGATAGGTGCTGAGTACCAAGTCATAATTTTCAATCTGATCAAAGTAGTTGCGGCGCTCTGGCCCTTGTAATACCAACACTTTTAAATCAGGGGTAAACTGCTCAGCCTCACGCCGCCAGTTACTCATCAGACTGGTGGGGGCGATAATCAGACAGGGTTTATCCATACGCCCTTCACTCTTTTCAAGCAGCAGATGCGTCAGTGTTTGTACGGTTTTCCCTAATCCCATGTCATCCGCAAGTACGCCACCAAAGCGGTATTCACGTAAAAACTGTAGCCAATTCAATCCGTTTTGCTGATAGTCACGAAGGGTTGCTTTCAGTCCAGTTGGAACTCTGGCTGTTGCAATTCCCTGGAAGTCTTTGAGTTTGCGACCCAATTCACGCAGCGCTTCACCACCTTGCCATCGCAACAGTGCTTCACTGTTTTCGTCCAGCTCTGCTAAACGGGCGGCATCGAATCGAGACATCTTCAGAGAGCCGTCATCACTTAAACTATCGCCGTTATAAAGCTCATAAAGTGTATCAATCACCGGCTTTATCTGCTCGCTGGGCAGTGTCAGATATTCATGCTCCCCTAACGGCAAAGTCAGAACTTCAGGCAACTCCTCCTGGTCGTACTCGGATAACAGTTGAACCACCAGAGGCAACAGCGGTACTTTTTTACCATTGACTTCGATATCAAAACGCAGATCAAACCAGTCATTTTCACCCTCAATTTCTACATCCCAATCTTGTGACTGGTGAAACTTGAGATGAAAGCTCTCACTGCTCTTTATTTGCCAACCTTGCTGTTCAAGCTCTGGCACAACCTCCTCAATGAATTGCTGCCAACGCCCGGCTGATTCTGATATATTTTTACTGAAACTGGCAAAAGCGACATCACCTTCACCATTATTCATCGGATCAAAACCCAATGATAGCAATAAACCGATCGCCTCCTCTTCAACCGAAAGGTCACGATGCACCCGCAGAAGTTTATTATCAATTTCCAGATTGCGCCATTCAGTTTGTGGATACAGTGACAGCTCATAACCACTGTAGGCAAAACGCAACCGCATCATATGAACATGATGACCCGATGGCGCGGATTCCCCCATTAACATCAATACAGGTTGTGGCGGTTCGTTTTCGATCGTAAGGAGCTCCACCTTCCCCGGTGGCGGCAGCGGTAGACCTGGCAGAGCAGTAATCAACTTGCGGCTAAATTCATCGGCCAATTCAAGCGGCACTGCGGGCACTTGCTGCAGTTTTTCCAGCTGATCCAGTGAATAGGGTACATCCAGCAAAGCGCCGATCACACCATCATCTGCATCAAGATAGAGTGGGGGTTCTGTCAATAACAACTGCCCTGCCGGTTCAACCAGTGTTTGTAAAATAGCGTTGTTATCTTTCTTCTGCCATTGCAACTTAAGTGAGCGCGCATCACTCAATTGTAAAGGTGTGCCTTGGGTTGAGCGCCAAAAGCAGCGACCTGTCTGCAATATTTTACTCAGCGCAACAAAACCGAGCTCGCCATAGATTTCAATATTGCCATACATTGATGCACTTTGTATGGCATCCAGTAGTTTGGAAATTTCTTTATCAATATCCTGTAGAACATAACCACTGCTATAATAACTGTAATTAATTGCATAAAGCTGGATAGCGCGTCCCTTGCTCAAACCACCTTTTTTCAGTGGTTTGGTGGCAAGCAACTTAATCTCTAATACTCCCTTCTTGTTACTGGAATCGAGTATATAAGCAATAAAACCACTCTCTGGATCTTGAGGCTGCTTCTCTTTACAGCTGACGGCCATATTATCTAACCAACCCAGTGCCGCACGCAGGTCGGGCTTTCTTTCTGTTTTCACACCCGACTCCAGTGCCTTTTGAAACTGCAAACAGGCCGCAACAACGTGTTTGCAGTTAAAACCCACTGGGCAGCTACAGTCACCATCAATGCTGACATCGAACAGATCAGATAGATTAATTTCGATTCTTTGCTTATAACTTTTTCGCGCACTGCCTTTAACCATTGAGTGCACAACAAACCCACTGGCAACTTCTTCATACTCTAAGCTGGAGACCAAACCGGCATTAAAATAGTCTAAACCACGTTGATAGTGACGATTACCACACTCTTCTCTTATATCGTTACGTTTTAGTTTTTTCATACTGCGCTTGATTTATATCAATCATATTTGTTATTTACAACTCCACACATGATACCTTTTTTAACTGCTATAATCTTGCGTATTTAATATAAAAAACATAAACAGGGCTTAAAAATTTATGCAGCAATATCTCGATTTGATGCGTCATGTAAAAAATAACGGCATAAAAAAAGAGGATCGAACAGGGACAGGCACACTCAGTACATTTGGCTATCAAATGCGCTTTGATTTGCAGGAAGGTTTCCCGGCGGTAACCACCAAAAAGCTTCATTTTAAATCTATTATTCACGAGCTATTGTGGTTTCTTAAAGGTGATACCAATATTCGTTACCTTAAAGAGAACGGCGTTTCAATCTGGGACGAATGGGCGGACGAAAATGGTGACCTGGGTCCTGTATATGGTTCTCAGTGGCGCTCATGGCCAACCCCTGAAGGCAAAGCCATTGATCAAATAAGTGACGTAATCAAACAGATCCGCAGCAACCCTGATTCACGGCGTATGATCGTAACTGCCTGGAATCCTGCCTTAGTTGACAAGATGGCGCTGCCTCCATGTCATGCTCTATTCCAGTTTTATGTAGCAGATGGAAAATTGTCCTGCCAGCTCTATCAGCGAAGTGCCGACATTTTTCTCGGCGTACCTTTCAATATTGCATCGTATGCCTTGCTCACCATGATGATTGCACAAGTCACCGATCTAAAAGCGGGAGAATTTATTCATACACTGGGGGATGCCCACTTATATTCCAACCATCTTGAACAGGTAGATACTCAACTGGCACGCACACCTTATCCATTACCAAGTATGGAAATTAACCCAGAGGTCAAATCACTGTTTGATTTTTGTTATGATGACTTTACACTGACAAATTATCAAAGCCACCCAAGTATCAAAGCACCTATTGCCATTTAACATATATGACCATCTCAATTATCGCCGCCATGGGAAATGACCAAGTCATCGGTATCAACAACCAACTGCCTTGGAAACTTCCTGCTGACATGAAGTTTTTCCGAAGTAAAACGATGGGAAAACCCGTTCTCATGGGGCGTAAAACCTATGAATCGATCGGTAAACCGCTACCGGGTCGAACCAACATTATTATCACCCGAGATTCAGGTTTTCATGCTGAAGGGTGTATTGTTACGCACTCTATTGAAGAAGCCTTACAAAAGGCAGACACTAAAGAAGAAGCGATGATTATCGGCGGGGCATCACTCTACAAACAAGTACTACCACTCGCGCAGCGCTTTTATTTAACAAGAGTGCATGCTGACTTTAAAGGGGACTCTTACTTTCCCGAGTTTGACCTGCAGGAATGGACTACGATAGAGCGCACAGATCATAAGGCAGATGAACAAAATGCGTATGACTATAGCTTTCTAGTCATGGATAAAAAATAAAAAAGCCTCGCCCAAACGGACTTTCATTACTATGCACCATAAATCTTAATGATAAACCTGTGGCGTCTCGTTTTTAAGAGAAGCTTTGGCCACACCATCGACCGCTATCTTTTTATCAATGACTGGGTGAGCCGCTCGAACTAAATTCAATACTTCTGTAGTTAAGTTAGGAGACATATCCAACTCACCCAATGTTGATCGCAAGTGTTCCACCACAGCATCAAAGTGTACACTATTAAGCTTTTTTAGATCCTTTTCGCTATAATCATCTGCCCCACCAAAAGCAAAGGTTAGAAATGCCTTATGCTGTGATTTTGGGACAGAACTATAAACCTCTTTAGTACGCTCATCTGATGACAGTTTTTCAACAAATGCATCGGTAGCCACTTCAACCTTGGAGCCACCTCCAATTTTTTCAAACAATGTTCTGGCATCATAAGCGGCTGCTTCACTTGCTGCTTGTGCTTTTACTGCCAGATTTTCTTTAGCCTCCATTTTTGATGGAGGTGCTAAATTTTCCAACCCGTTTTTTCCCTTAGAGTCCGAAGATACCAGCAGTTCCGGTGTCCTCAAATCGAGATTTTCAACAGAGCCATCACATAAATCCTGGGCGCTGCTTGCCAAATGCTCATGCACTGCCCGATAACTACTTGTCATATTATTAACAAGTTCAGAAGTACGAGAAAAGTGCTGCCTCACCTGTTCTTTATAAGCGTTTAATTCATCATGAGCCTGATCCAGGTCACTACGCAATCCTTTCGCTTCTTTTGCCGATTTACTAGATGATGCACCGATAAAACCACCAATAACCATCCCAACAGCCAAAAAAGCCACCGCAACCAATATAACAACCATATCCATAATTTAACTCCTGTTTCAGCGCTAATATTAAGAATTAATAAATTTTACAGCAATCAGGTTCAAGTTCGATATTCCGCATTAATACGTACATAATCATAGGAGAGATCATTCGTCCAGATTCGTGCCTGGGCATCGCCCCTACCCAGATTAATTCGTATAGTAATTTCATCATCTGCCATCACATCAACACCTGCAGACTCAGTATACTCAGCGGCACGCCCACCTTTACGAACAATACAAACTTCACCCAGATATATTGAGATTAAATCTACATCAAGATTAGCGATACCTGCGCGTCCGACCGCAGCCAATATTCGCCCCCAATTAGGATCACTGGCAAATAGCGCTGTTTTGACCAATGGAGATTGTGCAACAGTATAAGCAACCTCACGACACTCTGCTTCACTTTGACCTTCAAATACTTCTACTGTGACAAACTTTGTACTTCCCTCACCATCACGGATAATTGATGCTGCCAAGTACTCGCAGACTTCTTTCACAGCCTTTTCCAGAAGAGTGTACTCTTTTGATGTTATATCAGTTATTTCAGGAAGCGTACTTTTACCCGTCGCCATCAAAACACAGGCATCGTTGGTTGAAGTATCTCCATCTATCGTAATGCTATTAAAAGAGCTGGAAACGGCAGATTCCAGACAATGTTGCAGAAGATCCTGGGAGAGAGCGGCATCGGTTGCGATATATGCCAGCATTGTTGCCATGTCCGGACGAATCATTCCAGACCCTTTTGCAATACCCGTCACCGTAATTTTCTGACCATCAATTTCTATCTGTCGAGACAGGCCTTTTGCAACAGTATCTGTAGTCATGATGCCATGCGCAGCTTCTGCCCAAGAGTCCGCAGATAACATGTCAAGCAAAGATGTAAACTGATCCAGAATTTTAGTCACTGGTAATAACTCACCAATCACACCCGTTGAAAATGGCAATATCCGGGCCGATTGACAATTTGCAGCTGCGGCCAAACTCTCACAGCAGAGATAAGCATAGATCAGCCCTTTATCACCCGTTCCAGCATTGGCATTACCGGAATTGATCAATAAAAAACGTGGGCTCATTGACTCCAGAAATTCACGAGCAACAATAACAGGTGCCGCACAAAAAGCATTTTGTGTAAAAACAGCCGCTGTTTTAGCCCCCTCAGCAATCTCAATGAGCACAACATCAGCACGCTCTGTCTGCTTGATTCCGGCATTGACAGCGCTTAAACGTATGCCATCAACAGGTAATAATTTTGATAATCCAGTTAACCCTACCGCCACTTTATTCTTAACCTAACTCAATCGCCCATGACACTGTTTATATTTTTTACCCGATCCACATGGACAAGGCTCATTACGCCCTATTTTACGATCTTTTCGTACAAAGGTCTCATCACCTTTTTCATTAGCAGCATTGTCGCCAGAACCTATCGCACTGGCCTGCTCATGCTTCATATCCATTGAACGATTGGCCTTACGACGCTGCTCTTCAACGGCAGCAACATCAGCTTCTGTATTAACCTGCACTTTCGAAACAATAGCAATAACTTCATGTTTGATGCGTTCAAGCAACATACCAAACATTTCAAAGGCTTCACGTTTAAACTCTTGTTTAGGATCTTTCTGCGCATAACCTCTTAAATGAACACCTTGACGCAGGTGATCCATAGCCGCCAGATGCTCTTTCCAAAGATTATCCAGCACTTGCAACATTACAGCCTTTTCAAAGTGACGCAGCACGGCTGCACCTGCACCTGCCTCTTTTTCCTGATGTGCTTTTACCAACTCATCCAATATTTTGCTTCGCAACGTATCTTCATGTAAATCATCATCCTCATCCAACCAGCCACGGATATCAAATTTCTCTCCAAACTCACGTTCGATAGCCGCTTCCAAACCAGGAACATCCCACTGCTCCTCCAGGCTTTGAGGTGGTATATAGTCATTAATTAGTGAAAAAACAACATCCTGGCGCATCACACCAATCATTTCACTGACATCTTCAGAAGCCATCAATTCATTGCGCTGTTCGTAAATAACTTTGCGTTGATCATTCGCAACATCATCATACTCTAACAACTGTTTACGAGTATCGAAGTTATGCCCTTCCACTTTACGCTGAGCATTTTCAATCGCTTTTGTGACCCATGGATGCTCTATTGACTCACCCTCTTCAAGCCCTAGTTTTTGCATTAATGCAGAAATACGTCCTGAAGCAAAAATACGCATCAAGCTGTCTTCAAGAGATAAATAAAAGTGGCTGGAGCCTGGATCCCCTTGACGACCAGATCTACCGCGCAACTGGTTATCAATTCGGCGCGATTCATGGCGTTCAGTACTTATAATATGCAAACCACCACTATCCAGCACTTGCTGATGACGCTCCTCCCACGCTTTGCGCAAACGTTCAACAGCAGCTTTATCATCCGGGTTTTTTAATGCAGAAATTTCAACCTCAAGATTACCACCCAATACAATATCCGTACCTCGACCGGCCATATTGGTTGCAATTGTCAATACGCCAGGCCGCCCCGCCTGCGCAATAATTTCAGCCTCCTGGGCATGATGCTTGGCATTCAATACGCTATGTTTAATTTTCTCTTTTTTCAATAAGCCCGATAGGGTTTCAGAGCTCTCGATTGATGCAGTTCCAACAAGGACTGGCTGACCATTCGAGATACATGTACGAATCTCCTCAACGATCGCTGCATATTTCTCTTTAGCCGTCAAATAAACCGAGTCAGCCATATCAATTCGGGCATTCGGACGATTCGGCGGAATAATAACCACTTCCAAGCCATAAATTTGCTGAAACTCAAATGCTTCAGTATCGGCTGTTCCGGTCATACCCCCCAGCTTTTCATAAAGACGGAAGTAATTTTGAAATGTAATGGATGCCAGCGTCTGATTTTCACTCTGAATCGGCACACCTTCCTTGGCTTCTACCGCTTGATGCTGTCCATCTGACCAGCGCCTTCCTGGCATTGTACGCCCAGTGAATTCATCAACAATCACAACCTGTTTGTTTTGCACCAGATAATGCACATCCCGCTGAAACAGGGTATGGGCACGCAAGCCAGCATTGACATGATGCATCAAACTGATATTTGAAGAGTCGTAAAGACTTTCACCTTCTTGCAATAAACCTGCATCCATCAGCATATTTTCAACATGCTCATGACCCTCTTCAGTCAGGTAGACCTGACGACTCTTTTCATCAAGAAAGTAATCACCAGGCCCATCATTTTCCTCGCCCTCACCCTGCTTTTCCTGTTCGGTCAGCTTCGGAATCAGCTCATTAATTTTTTTGTAGAGCTCAGAACTATCTTCCGCAGGGCCAGAAATAATCAAAGGCGTACGCGCTTCATCAATTAAAATTGAATCGACTTCGTCAATGATCGCAAAAAATGGCTCTCGCTGAACCTTATCTTCCAGACTAAAAGCCATATTATCGCGCAGATAATCGAAACCAAACTCATTATTGGTACCGTATGTAATATCTGCAGCATAGGCTGCTCGTTTAGTCTCAGAGTCCTGTCCCGAAAGAATAATGCCAGTTGTCAATCCTAAAAATTCGTACAGAGGCATCATCCACGTCGCATCACGTTGAGCCAGGTAATCATTCACGGTAACAACATGCACGCCTTTACCCAGCAATGCATTCAAGTAAACGACCAATGTCGCCATCAGAGTTTTACCTTCACCCGTGCCCATTTCCGAGATTTTGCCCTCATGCAGTACAATTGCACCGATGAGCTGCACATCAAAATGACGCATATTCAGTACACGCTTACTCGCTTCACGCACGACGGCAAAAGCTTCAGGCAAAATATCCGTAAGCGTTGCACCGTTTTCCAGACGCTGTTTAAAGTCTAGCGTTTTATCTTGCAACTCCTGGTCAGATAGTTCAACGTATGCGTCTTCAAGCGCATTGATCTCTACAACCGTTTTTCGAATCTGTTTTAATAACCGCTCATTACGACTACCAAAAACTTTGCTTAAAAATCCGCTTATCATTTAATTGACCAATATCCAAAAAATTTATATTTATATATAGGCAGAGCCACGATTCTCAACCCTTGAAAAGCAAGCAACCAATATGAACTCACCAAAACCGCTCAACAAACTGCTCTTTGGCTCTTCAACGGAGATCAAAAGCCTGCTTGACCGCGCCAGCTACCTAAATGAACTGACCTGTTATTTATGCACTATTTTACCAGCGAATGTTGCGCCTCATTGCCAGATCGCCAATATCAAAATGAATCGTAGCGGCATAAACCTTGTTCTCATTACAGATTCACCTGCCTGGAGCACCAAGATTCGCTTTTATATTCCAGCTATTTTGAGCCATATGAAAAAGCATAAAGAGCTTCAGCAACTGAATTCAATACGAATCAAAACTCGCCCTCGGGAATACCGGACTGAGGAGGAGCAGATCAGAGTCGTACAGATGTCCGACAAGAGTGCCCAACTCATCGCACAGGCAGCCAATAGTACACAAGATGAAACCTTGAAAGCTGCGCTCAAGAGATTGTCAAACCGAGGAGCGAACAACTCTGGCAAACATTAAAGGTCACAAATTTATTTTTACTCTTCTGATTTATTAATTGCCTGCATATACCTGATTGGTGCATGTTCACCACCTTGAAAGGTAACCATCTCCCATGCACTTTCATCGGCCACCAATGCACGCAATAACTTATTATTCAAATGATGCCCCGATTTGTAGCCTGTAAACTCACCAATTAAACTGTGCCCTAATAAATAGAGATCGCCAATTGCATCAAGTACTTTATGTTTTACAAATTCATCATCATAACGAAGACCGTCTTCATTCAAAATTCGTTGTTCGTCCATGACAATGGCGTTATCAGGGCTTCCGCCCAATGCCAACTGGTTTTTTTGCAACATTTCCAAATCACGCATAAAACCGAAAGTGCGCGCACGACTCACCTCTTTAACGAAAGCCGTTGAAGAAAAGTCCACTTCGGCTTTTTGAGCCCGCCCCCGAAAAGCAGGGTGGTCAAAATCAATTGAAAAAGAGACTTTAAACCCATTGAAAGGGGTGAATTTTGCCCACTTTTCGCCATCATATACAGCGACAGGTTGTTTAATCTTAATAAACTGCTTGGGAATATTCTGTTCAGCAATGCCCGCAGATTGAATTAAAAATACAAATGGTCCGGCGCTACCATCCATAATAGGAACTTCAGAAGCACTTAATTCAATATAGGCATTATCGATACCCAGACCCGCTAATGCCGATAGAAGGTGCTCTACAGTAGAAATACGAACATCACCTTTTACTAAAGTTGTAGAAAGCTGTGTATCTCCAACATTTTCAGGACATGCTGTTATCTCAACAGGCTCATCAAAATCAACACGACGAAATATAATACCTGTATCTGGCGCAGCAGGCTTTAAAGTCAAATATACTTTTTCACCTGTATGCAATCCAACCCCTGTAGCTCGAATCGTATTTTTCAGCGTTCGTTGTTTGATCATAGCCAACATCCTCACTGCAACCGGCATTTACTATAGACAGCCTTTAAACCAAGACTCCCAAGCCTCAAAAAATTCGCAAAATGTTAGCACACCCCCACAATGAAACCTAATATTCCTTTAACAACCTACCTATATAAAGCGGATCATGCTACTTAATCTGCCTGCCTACGTAAAAATGCCGGAATTTCCAAATATTCCAGGTTGTCGTGATCCAGACGATCCTGATTTATTCTTGGTGCTCTATTAGGATTAAACACCCCAAATTCAAGCTTGCCATTATCAACAGCGTCTTTAGTATTTAAACGAACAGGCTCACGTTCCACTTTTTCAGAGATTTCAGATTCAGGTGCAACAACAGGTGCACTCTTTTCAACACTCTCTCTTTTTGAAGCTTCAACTTTTTCAGCCGCGGCTGGATTCGCCTTATCAAGCCCGGTTGCAACAATTGTCACACGCAACTCATCACCCATATCAGCTTCGAAAACAGTACCTACGATCACTGTAGCCCCATCTGATGCCAGCCCCCTGGCTGTATTACCAATCTCTTCAAACTCACCCATAGACATATCAAGACCGGCTGTAATATTCACCAACATACCGCGCGCACCTGATAAATTAACATCTTCCAGAAATGGGCATGACATTGCCGCTTCAACCGCCTCTTTAGCGCGACTATCACCCTGAGCAACACCAGAACCCATCATTGCCATCCCCATTTCAGACATAACAGTACGTACATCAGCAAAGTCAACATTCATCATACCTTGCTTGGTAATTAATTCCGAAACACCTTGCACAGCATCCTTCAAAACATCATTGGCTTTTTTAAAGGCATCCAGCAATGAAGCATTCTTTCCAAGCACCGCCAACAAACGAGAGTTCGGCACAATAATCAGCGAATCAACATACTTTGAAAGCTCGGCAATCCCTTCATTAGCAATAGCTGCACGCTTTGGCCCTTCAAATGGAAAAGGTTTAGTCACGACACCAACCGTTAAAATGCCCAGCTCTTTTGCACACTCTGCAACAACAGGAATACCTCCGGTACCAGTACCACCACCCATTCCTGCTGTTAAAAAGACCATATCAGCTCCGTTAAGAACCTCCATGATACGTTCACGATCCTCTTTTGCAGCCTCACGCCCGATATCGGGGTTTGCACCGGCTCCCAAGCCTTTAGTAATATTGTCACCCAGTTGCAAAATTGTTTTTGCAGAAGAGTTTTTTAAAGCCTGAGCGTCCGTGTTTGCACTGATAAATTCAACGTCTTCCATACCTGCCATTACCATATGGTCAATAGCATTACCACCACCTCCACCAACACCAATCACTTTAATGACAGCATTTGACGTACATGTATCCACAAATTCAAACATATCCAACCCCTTTAAAACTAAAAACAACTACGACTCATGACTCAGACAAAGAACCGCATTAAAAACTACCGTGAAACCAGTTTTTCACTTTTACCCACAGACCATCATTATTACTTTTTATGTGATTCATATTATCGCTCCGATGCTGTTGCTGATGGCCAAACAGTAAAAGCCCGACAGCCGTAGCATAAATCGGATTTTTTACAACGTCTGACAAACCACTCACATGTGAGGGTAAACCAATACGCACCGGTTGATGAAAAACCTCTTCAGCCAATGTCGCTAACCCCTCAACCTTGGAACTTCCTCCCGTTAAAACAATACCGGCCCCTAACAAATCATCGTAACCACTGCGCCGGAGCTCTGCCTGTATCAGCTGCATCAGCTCTTCATAACGCGGCTCCACAACTTCAGCTAATATTTGATGTGTCAAAACCCGTGGTGGTCTATCGCCTACGGCGGGCACCTCAATCTCTCTCTCTGGATCTGCCATTTGTGCTAGAGCACATGCGTGTTTAATTTTAATTTCTTCAGCGTATTTAGTGGGTGTTCGCAATGCAACAGCAATATCATTGGTCACCTGGTCACCTGCAATCGGTATCACAGCTGTATGACGAATTGCACCATTGGCAAATACCGCAATATCAGTGGTACCTCCACCAATATCAACCAAACAAACACCTAACTCTTTTTCATCTTCTCTCAAAACAGCGCAACTGGAAGCCAATTGTTCAAGAATTAAATCTTCAACTTCAAGACCACAACGATGCACACATTTTTCAATATTTTGTGCAGCCCCTAATGCCGCTGAAACCAAATGAACATTCGTCTCAAGGCGTACACCTGCCATACCCACTGGCTCATGAATTCCCTCTTGTTTATCAATAATATATTCCTGAGGAATAACATGGATGATCTGTTGGTCGCTTGGCATATTCAGTGTACGGGCCGAATCAACAACACGGGATACATCACTTTCAGTAACCTCTTTGTCACGAATCGCTACCATACCATGCAGATTAAAACTACTGATATGGCTACCTGCAATACCGACATAGACAGTATTAATCTGACACCCGGCCATCAATTCTGCTGCTTCTATTGCTCGCTGAATGGATCCCGCCGTTGATTCCAGGTTAACCACAACCCCTTTTTTCATTCCTCGTGAAGGGCAAGTCCCCTCACCAATAATGCTTAACGTGCCATCAACACCTACTTCACAAACAATGGCGACAACCTTTGTGGTCCCAATATCCAAACCTACAATTAAATCTTTTTCAGACTTTTTTGACATAGATATGTGCACTCCCTCAAGCATCACTGCTTAAGCTTTTGCGGCCTCCTCTGTTTGTTCTTGCCATTGAATTGAAAAACCATTGCTATACCGTAAATCAACCTGCTTTATCGTGCCTCCTTCCAGTTGAGGGTACCAACGAACAAAGCGCTGCAAACGCTGCATACTCTCTTTACGCCCTAAAATCAAAGCCATACCATTACTCAATGTGATATGCCAGACATGCCTCTCATCAAGCCTGACTTGCACAATATTCAAGCCCAACTGAGATATAATCTCTCTGTTTTTCATATAATACTGCGCCATTCCCTGAGCATGGTTTATATCTCCAGAAAACATTACCATACCCTCAGGCAAGGTATCTTCATCAGGAGAAAAATATTCGCCCGACTCATCAATTAAACCGCCCCCCTCCCAACGAGCAATTGCTTTATGCTCGGTTACTTTCACATACAACTCATCAGGCCATACCCGCTCTATATCTACCGTAGCAATCCAGGGCTCAGCCATTAGATCTGCTTTTATAGTGTCAGTATCGATTCTCAAAAACCCCTGCCATGCATACTTTGCAACAACTTTCCTTATCTGATCCGCATCAATATGGCGAAACTCACTTTCGACCTGAATATTTCTTAGTGGCATTGTTCCTGGGTCTGATAACATAACCGCACCCCACACCATAATGCTTGCACAGACTACAACCAAACCGCCTCGCACAAACCAAACAGGCTTCAACCACTGACGTCTCTCTCGTTCAAGTGGAGTACGTCGATTAATTTTTTTACGGTTTTTTCGCCAGATCATACCGCAGAACCTTCCAAAATACGCCATACCAAATCATTAAATTCAACCCCTGCTACTTTTGCAGCCATAGGCACGAGACTATGATCTGTCATACCAGGCACAGTATTCACTTCTATTAACCAAGGATTTCCCGCTGCATCGAGCATAAAATCGATCCGCCCCCAACTTCGGGCAGCTACGGAATTGAAAGCTTCCAATGCCATTTTTTGGAATTTATCTTCTACTTCTTCAGACAAACCACATGGACAAAAAAACTGCGTATCATCCACCTCATATTTTGCCGCATAATCATAAAAGCCATCATGAGGGCTAATACGTACTAACGGCAGGCTTTTTCCTTCAACAATTGCTGCGGTATACTCGTCACCATCAATCCAACGCTCAGCCATCACATAATCATCAAACTCTAATGCCGCATGCCATGCAGCTTCCATCTGCTCTTGTGCTGTAACAACAGTAATCCCCAGACTGGAACCTTCACGCGCAGGTTTTACCACTAGCGGCAAACCCAGTTTTTCGACTGCACGGAGACAAGCATCTGCACTATCCAAAATATAAAAATCAGGTGTCGGCAGACCTGCTCCCTTCCATACCATTTTACAACGCGCTTTATCCATGCTGATGGCACAACCTAAAACACCACTGCCTGTATAGGGTATATCCAGTATTTCCAAAGCACCTTGCAACAATCCATCCTCACCACCTCGTCCATGCAGTGCAATAAAAACTCGATCAAACTGATTATCCACAAGCTTTTGCAAGAGTTTTGATTTTTCGATTGCTGTATCAATTAAAGTCGCATCAACGCCGCGTGCACACAAAGCCTGCCATACTGCATGGCCACTTTTCAGTGAAATATCACCTTCTGCAGATGTTCCACCCGCCAATACAGCAACACGCCCAAAATCTGCAGGGTCATCTATTTTATTTTGTCGTTCATCAATCATGAAGCAACCCCTACAATATGCACTTCTGTTTTCAACCGCACACCGCACTGTTTTTCAACCGTGACGACGATAAAATTCATTAACGACTCTATATCTGACGCAGTTGCATTACCTTTGTTGATGATAAAGTTTGCGTGTTTTTCAGAGACCATTGCACCACCCAGCGAATATCCCTTTAAACCACATACCTCGATCAACCGCCCCGCATGATCATTCTCAGGATTTCTGAATACTGAACCGCAGCTAGGCAAACCAATCGGTTGTGCTGCATTACGTTGCTCCAGTAACTTTTTAATCCGTGCCATTGCCGCAACGCTATCACCTGCTTTCAATTTGAGCCGTACAGATACAAACCACTCATTTTCAGGGCCATCAACATGACGGTAAGAGTAGCGATACTCATCTCTCGAACGCCACACTCGTCTTCCAAAACGGTTAATCACCTCAACTTGCTCTACAAGCGGCCAGATCTCTCCACCAAAAGCACCCGCATTCATTGTCAGTGCCCCACCGACTGTGCCCGGTATTCCCGCAAGAAACTCAGCCCCGGTTAATCCGGATTGCACACAAAATCGCGCAAACTTTGCACAAGAGGCTCCTGCCCCTGCTTCAATATGCAACTCATCTATTTTTTTTATTGTATTCAGCACACCGGTCATACAGATCACAGTACCTTTAATACCTCCGTCACGAACCAGCAAGTTACTGCCCAAACCAAACCAGAATAAATTTTCATCTGTGGGCAACTGTTTAAGAAACAGCACAAGGTCGTCGATATCAGCAGGAATATAAAAATTCTCAGCCACCCCACCTACGCGCCATGAAGTATGGCGAGACATCGGCTCTTCTATTAGAAGCTGGCCTCGTTGTTCTTGTAGTCTCTGCGCTGAATTCATAACACTATCCTAGCAAATCTTGTGCCAATGTAGCTGCTACCGCTCCAATATTGCCCGCTCCCATTGTCAAAACAATATCGCCATCAGCAAGCAGCGCTTTCAAAGCATCCGGCAGCTCGCCGGTATTCTCAATAAAAACTGGATCAACATGACCACGTAAACGAATCGCCCTGGAAAGTGCCCGGCCGTCTGCTCCAGAAATAGGCTCCTCACCTGCCGCATAAATATCCAGAAGAACCAGAACATCCGTCCCGGAAAGCACTTTCGCAAAATCTTCAAACAGATCTCTCGTGCGTGTATAACGATGCGGCTGAAATACAACAACAACGCGACGCTCTGGCCAACCTTTTTTAACGGCATTCAAAGTTGCTTCAATTTCGCTGGGGTGATGCCCATAATCATCAATGTGCAATACTCGACCTTGTGCAATCTCAATATCACCATTAACTTGCATGCGCCGCCCAATACCCTGAAAATCTGCCAATGATTTTTGAATCGCCAAACCATCGACCCCCAGCTCATGAGCGACAGAAATCGCTGCCAGTGCATTCAATACATTATGCTTCCCAGCCATATTCAGTGTAATATCAAGCAATGGCTCTTGATCAGGAAAAGTGACTTTGAACGTACATTTCCCTTGATGTTCCTCCAGATCAAATGCTCGAATATCCGCATTATCATCAAAGCCATAAGTTAACAACGGCCGATTCAGTGACGGTAATAGCTCACGAATAACAGGGTCATCAATGCACATCACAGCCAATCCATAAAACGGCAAATGATGCAGAAACTCAGTAAACGCATGCCGTAAACGGCTGAATTCACCGCCATACGTTCCCATATGATCCGCATCAATATTTGTAACTACCGCCAACATAGGCTGCAAATAGAGAAATGAAGCATCGCTCTCATCTGCTTCAGCAACCAGATACCGCCCAGCACCTAACTGAGCATGCCTGCCCGCACTATTGAGCTTGCCTCCAATAACATAAGTGGGATCTAACCCACCTTCAGCCAGAACAGTCGCGATCAGACTTGTCGTTGTTGTTTTGCCATGTGTTCCTGCCACTGCAATGCCATAACGAAAACGCATCAGCTCTGCAAGCATTTCAGCTCGTGGCACGACAGGAATGCGCTGTTCATTCGCAGCGATTAATTCAGGGTTTTCCTGACTTACTGCTGTTGATACAACAACAGCATCACTCCCGGAAACAGCTTCAGCTTGATGCCCAATAAAAATTCTAGCACCTAAATCATCCAAACGCTTTGTCATAGCTCCTTGCTGAATATCTGAACCCGAAACTTCATAACCCAAATTCAGCAAAACTTCAGCAATTCCCCCCATGCCGACACCACCAATGCCGACAAAATGAATGCGCCTGATACGTCGCATCGGCTCTAAAATGATTTTTTGCTGTGCATGTTTTTCCCTGATCATTGAACCTCTCCCTGACTGCTTCCGATACCCTCTTCTGCAAGCTCTCGACATAACGATGCAACCAATTGAGTTGCATCAGGTTTTGCCTCGCTCCGTGCCGCCTGGGCCATTTCAAGCAACTCAATTCGACTCAAAGTGCCAATTAATTGACTCAAGCTCTCTACGTTCAATTGATTTTGCGGCAATAATTTGCCACCTCCGGCTGACACCAGATAATTTGCATTGTGTGTTTGATGGTCATCAACCGCATAAGGATAAGGCACAAGAATAGATGCAACACCGGCTGCTGCCAGCTCAGAAACTGTCAATGCCCCCGCTCGGCATAAAACAACATCTGCCCATGCATAGGCCGCAGCCATATCATCAATAAAAGGTTCGACACGACCTTCGACATTCATTTTACGATACTGTGATTCGGCCTCTTCAATGTTACGTGATCCGGCTTGATGCCAGACATCAATCGGCGGAATATCTTTGCCCTGCTTTTGAGCCAACTGCGCTAAAGCAGCTGGAACCACTTCATTAAAAACAGCCGCTCCCAGACTCCCCCCTATCACCAATAGACGTAATGCACCTTGACGATTTTCAAAACGTTCACCGGGTTTAGGCAAACAGGCAATCTCTTTACGAACCGGGTTACCCAAATGCACAGCTTTGGGCAACACAGCAGGAAACGCAGTGACCACCTTTGTTGCCACGCGCGCCAAGAGACGATTCGTCACTCCTGCCACCGCATTCTGCTCATGAATCAACAGAGGCTTACGCAATAACCAGGTCATCAACCCACCCGGCCCTGCAACAAAACCACCCATCCCCAATACAACCATCGGACGGTGTCGCATCAAAATATTCAAAGCCTGATACAGTGCAACTAATAACCGAAATGGTGCCAATAACAGACTGAACAGCCCTTTACCACGTAAACCGGAAATAGTGACCCATTCAATTTGAATACCTGCTTTAGGCACAATCTGCGCTTCCAAACCTGAGCGTGTACCCATCCAGATTATTTCAGCGCCTTGAGTACGCAACTCATTTGCAACCGCTAGCGCAGGAAAAACATGCCCGCCAGTGCCACCTGCCATGACCATAATACGCATCGGTGTATAATTTTTAAGCGCTGATGCATTCATCCCGACTGCTCCTGCTTTTTCACATGACCACGCACTTCGTAATCAATACGTAACAAAAGTGCCGCTGCAATACAGGTCACAATCAAACTACTGCCACCATAACTCATCAATGGCAAAGTCAAACCCTTGGTGGGCAACATTCCCATATTCACACCCAGATTCACAAAAGCCTGCAAGCCAAACCACAACCCCAGACCATGTGCCAAATGAGCCTCAAATACCTTTTTTATTCGCAGCGCTCGTTGACCAATATCAAAAGCACGCCAAACGATAAAACCAAATAACAAAATAACCAGAAGTGACCCCATAAGCCCCAGCTCTTCGGCCAGTGTTGCATATAAAAAGTCAGTGTGCGCTTCCGGCAAATAAAACAATTTTTGAACACCGCCACCCAGCCCGACTCCAAACCACTCGCCTTGACCAAAAGCAATCAAGGCCTGGGTTAACTGAAAACCACTATCAAAGGGATCTGCCCACGGATTAAGAAAAGTTGTCAATCGCTCCCAGCGGTAAGGCGAAAAAATAGCTAACATAGCCATAGCTGCAGCAATCAATACAAGCAACAAAAAGAATTGACCAAAACGCACCCCTGATAAAAACAACATCCCCAGAGCTGTTGTCAGGATAATGACTGTCGCCCCAAAGTCAGGCTCTAATAACAACAACACACCAAAAACAGAAAGAATAGCCATCGGTTTCAAAAAACCAGAAAATGACCCCCTCACCTCTTCAGCATGCCTCACTAAATAACCAGCCATATAGATAGGCACAACAAGTTTTACAAATTCTGACACTTGAAAATTAAAAGGCCCCATTGGCAACCAGCGTGAACTACCATTCACCGTTTTCCCTACATCAGGAATCAATACCGCAATCAATAAAGCAACACTAATCAATAGCAGTACAAACCCAATATGCTGCCAAAGTTGCAATGGAAGTTTAAAAACAGCGATAGCAAAAAAAACACCCACAACTACAAATAACAGTTGGCGCGATAAATAATGGAATGGCTCGCCAAACTTGCTCTCACTGATTCCCATAGAGGTTGAAGCCACCATAACAATACCCAGCCCCAACAAAAACAACATACTGAGCAATAACCCATAGTCCAGAGGCTGAGATAAACGTGAATCCACCATACTGACAGCATTCATGTAACATCCCCTGAATCAATTTTCAGAAAATTTTCAACAGCTTCTTTAAAACATTCACCACGCGCTTCATAACCACTAAACATATCAAAGCTGGCACATGCAGGAGAAAACAGAACCGTATCGCCACGCTCCGCAATTTGACTTGCACATAACACCGCATTTTCTATTGAATCGGAATATTCAATCGCTGTACAACCGGCAAGGGCATCTGCAATCAAGAGGGCATCTTGCCCAATCAAGACAACACCTCGTACTTTTGTCGATACAATTTCACGTAAGGGTGAAAAATCAGCACCTTTGCCAACTCCCCCTGCAACCAGAACAACCTTGCCTGACATTCCATCAAGTGCTGCAAGTGTAGCGCCAACATTAGTGCCTTTGGAGTCATTAACCCAGGTCACACCCTCTTTTTCTGCAATCCACTGAGTTCTATGTGCCAATCCTTTAAAGTTACGCAATGCTTCAAGCATTGCAGGCATAGGGAGCTCAAGCACAGAACCCAATGCCAGTGCAGCCATTGAGTTTAAAAGATTATGTTTACTTTGTAGAGGTAAATCAGAAACGGGCAATAAATGCTTTGCTCCTTTCATCAACCACAACTGCTGCTGATATTGCTCCACACCAAAATCATCATCTGCTCGCACAAATTGTTTTAAACCAAATCGTACCTGCTTACGTGCTGGATCAATATCTTGCTGCAAGCAAGGCTCGTCGGCATTGATCACGACCACACCATCACCCTGATAAATTCGTTGTTTTGCAGCCAAGTAATCCTCTTCATTATCATAGCGATCCATATGATCCGAACTAACATTTAAAATGACCGCTGCCGCAGGATTCAGTGAAAATGTTGTCTCCAGTTGAAAACTGGAAAGCTCAAGCACATAACAGTCGGGTTTATCCTGTTCGAACAGATCCAGCACAGGTATACCTAAATTACCACCCAAAATAGCGGTACGATTAGCTTGCTTGAACATCTCTCCAACCAGTGTCGTTACACTGCTTTTACCATTCGATCCTGTAATTGCAATTATAGGAGCTGTTGCATATCGGGCAAACAGCTCGATATCACCAATAACCGGCACACCAAAATCTATAGCTTCACGAATTTCTGGTGTACCCAGTGCCACACCCGGGCTAACAACAAGCAATTCTGCTGTACAAAACAGAGCTTTATCAAAACCACCTACACAGATATCAACCCCAGGAACCCGCTCTTGCAGTTCAATCAAACATGGTGGTTCATTGCGACTATCCACTACAGTCACATGTACACCTGACTGTTCAAGAAAACGGGCACACGACAAACCTGTTTTCCCCAATCCGATCACAACAGCTGACTCAGGCAAAGGCATAGCCTTTATTTGTGAAGCTTTAATGATTGTTTTTTGTGATTGATGATTCATCATAATTAACGCAACTTCAGTGTCGATAGACCGATTAAAACCAGTATCACAGTGATAATCCAGAAACGTACAATCACACGTGGCTCGGGCCAACCTTTCAACTCATAGTGATGGTGTAATGGCGCCATGCGAAAAATACGCTTACCGGTCAATTTATAAGAAGCCACTTGCAATATGACTGAAACAGCCTCCATCACAAATATGCCTCCCATAATAAACAGAACCAACTCCTGCCTGACAGCGATCGCCAAAACGCCTAAACCCGCACCCAGACCAAGCGCACCCACATCCCCCATAAATACCTGAGCAGGATAAGCATTAAACCAGAGAAAACCCAGCCCGGCACCAGCCAATGCCCCGCAAAAAACAACCACCTCACCCACACCTCGGATATAGGGAATCCCCAGATATTCCGCAAATTTGATATGCCCCGTCACATAAGCAAAAATCCCGAGCGCCACACACACCATGACTGTCGGTAAAATAGCCAATCCATCCAGTCCATCGGTCAAATTCACCGCGTTGCTGGTGCCAACGATGACAAAGTAAGACAATACAATAAAACCGACCATTCCCAACTCAAAAGCAAAGTCCTTGAAAAATGGAATAATCAGCGTTGTTTCAGCAGGACTCGAAGCAGTGAAATACATAAAGGTCGCCACCCCTAATGCTGCGATGGACTGCCATAAATATTTCTGCGCGACAGAGAGTCCCTTACTGTTTCCATAAACCAGTTTTTTATAATCATCCACCGCACCGATTATTCCAAACAGTAACGTTGTCACCAGCACAAGCCAGACAAATCGATTACTGAGATCCGACCATAAAAGTGTACTGATTGCGATCGTCACAATAATCAGCGCCCCACCCATCGTTGGAGTGCCCGCTTTACTGAAATGACTCTCAGGACCATCGTCACGTATATTTTGGCCAATTTGATGAAAGCTTAGCTTTCGAATCATATAGGGACCCACGATGAATGAAATAATCAAGGCCGTCAGCACACCCAGAATTCCACGCAGCGTCAGGTATTGGAAAACACTGAAACCACTATGAAACTGTGTCAAATATTCTGTCAGGTATAACAACATACTGTTATATCGCTCCTTTGTGCAGAGCCTGGACAACTGTCTCCAGACGACTACTACGTGAAGCTTTTACCAATACAATCACATCTGATTTTAATTTATGGCTCAAATCAGCTTGTAACTGTTTAAGTAACTGCTCTTTATTTTCAAAATAAAATCCATTTTTACCAAATCCCTCTACGGTTGAGTAGCTCAACTTTCCTGTTGCATACAGAAAATCAATACCTGACTCACGGGCTTGAACTCCAATTTTCTGATGTAATTTTTTTGCTGTGTCACCGAGCTCAGCCATATCACCCAAAACCAATACACGCTGTTTTCCAACCTGCTTCGACAATAACAATAATGCGGCTTGAACCGACGCAGGGTTTGCATTGTAAGAGTCATCAATCACCGTTAAACCATGGCCGCACTCTTTAATATTCAAACGCCCTTCAACCGCATCGACACTTTCCAGCCCTTTTTTGATCACAGCCAAATCAATGCCGACTGCCAGACATGCCGCCGTCGCAGCCAGGGCATTCTTAACATTATGCAAACCCGGCAATGGCAAATGAATCAGGATACTCCCTGCCGGGGTTGTCATGCGAAAGCTTGTTGTTTGAAGTCCGTCACTTAAAGAGCCGTCATCGATATAGGCATGAACATCGGCTGAGCCACTCAAACCAAAACTGATCCAGCGTCGTACACCCGCCCGCCTGCACCAGGCTTTATAAAATGGATCATCTGCATTCAAAATAGCGATTCCATCGACACTTAATCCATCAATAATTTCACCCTTAGCCTCTGCTACATCCTCGACCGTTTTAAAACCTTCGAGATGCGCAGGCGCTGCATTATTAAGAACCGCCACAGCAGGCTGAGCCAAATGACTTAAATAAGCGATTTCGCCTGAATGATTAGCCCCCATTTCAACAACAGCAAATTGATCTTCATGACGCAATGATAACAGCGTCAAAGGCACGCCTATGTCATTATTAAAGTTCCCTTTTGTCGCTAACACTGGGCCACACTGTCGTAAAATTGAAGCAACAAGCTCTTTAACTGTCGTTTTGCCATTACTGCCCGTTATAGCGATGAACGGTATTTTAAAACGCGCTCGCCAGGCAGCGGCTAATTTCCCCAAAGCCATTTTGGTATCAGGCACCACAACCAGAGGTAAATTACAATCTATTTGTCGCGATACCAATGCCGCAACCGCACCGTTATCTTGTGCTTTTTCTATATAATCATGGCCATCAAAATTTTCACCGCTCAGTGCAACAAACAAGCTATCTGAAACTTGAGTACGACTATCTGTTGTCACAGACTGAAACAAGCAATCATCCCCAATCAACATACCATCAACAGCGTGAGCAACGTCTGATAAATACATATTCATCACGCGGCCTCCTTTAGTGCTGAAATCACTTGTTCGCGGTCACTAAATGGTATGGTTTCACCATTAACAATCTGGTAGTTTTCATGCCCTTTTCCGGCAACCAACACCGTATCATTAGCAGCGGCATGGCTTATGGCATAACGAATCGCCTCAGCACGATCACTGATTACTTTTACCTGTTCAGCGGTTTGCACTCCCTGCAAAATATTTTCAACAATCGCTTCTGGCGATTCAAAACGCGGATTATCATTAGTGATCACAATTTGATCCGCATACTGCTGCGCAATCGCTCCCATCTCGGATCGCTTGCCAGAATCCCGATCACCACCACAACCAAATACACACCAAAGAGCCCCATCGCAATGTAATCTCAATGCTTGTAATACCTGCATCAAAGCATCTGGAGTATGTGCAAAATCGACTACAACTAATGGTAACCCCTGCTCACCACCCAAAGACTCCATACGCCCGGGTACAGCTTTCAGATAGGCCAAACGGCAAATTGCATCAGCAAGGGAAATATTCAGTGATAACAAGACCGTTAGAACAGCTAACAAGTTGCTGGCATTAAACCGGCCCAGCAACGAACTTTTCAGCTCACCTTGCCCCCAAAGTGTTTTCACTTGCATAGTCAATCCACAAGAGATCAACTTCAATGTATGACCCTGAACACTGCTTTCACAATCTGACAAACCATAACTTAAACATTTTGCTTTGTTCGACGATTTTTCAGATAACTCTTGAAGCAATTCTCGCCCTACTGGATCATCAGCATTAATCACCGCAAAGCGTAAACCAGGCACAACAAACAGGCGTTTTTTTGTATTGGCATAGCTCACCAGATCACCGTGATAATCAAGATGATCACGGCTCAAATTAGTAAACAGAGCCACATCAAATTGAACCCCTGCAATTCGATGTTGTTGTATACCGTGCGATGACACCTCCATGATCACATGCGATGCACCCTGGTCACGCATCTGCGCCAATAGCTGCTGCAACTTGATGGCATCTGGCGTTGTATGTGTTGCTCTTTTTAACGAACCGTAAAGACCATTACCCAATGTTCCAATTACACCACAAGATAACCCGCTATCATGCAATGCCTCCGCAATAAAATGACAGCACGAAGTTTTGCCGTTGGTTCCGGTAATTCCTACCACGATCATATCTGCTGATGGGTGATCATAAAAGCAGCTGGCAATTTTTCCGGCTCTCTCACCTAAATTTGGAAAAGCTATTGTAGGAACAGGTAACTCATTCAACTCTTTTTCTGATATAGCAAACGGCACAGGTGTTTCATAAAGTATCGCGGCAGCACCTGACTGAATAGCCTGCTCAACAAAAAAGTGGCCTTGACTTGCCACTCCCGAACATGCCAGGAAGAGATCACCTGGTTGAACATTACGGCTATCCATTGTAATGCCATAAACCTCACAATCAACGGCTTCCACTGACGGACAATCAACCAGTAAATCCTGAAGATTTTTCATGGTACTTTGCTTCATAACATACCCGCCAGGGAAGATTCAGGCGCGTCAGAACCCAGCACCATATGGGCGTCCAATGACTCCAGATGATCCGGTGGAATATCCATCAAACGAAGCGCACCAGTCATCACTTTTGAAAATACAGGCGCAGCAACAACTCCACCATAATAGCCATTTTCACGCGGTTCATCGACAACAACAACCATAACTAACTGCGGATCGCTGGCGGGTGCCATTCCTGCAAATATTGATAAATATTTATCCTCGCTATAGCCTGACCTCGAAGATTTTTTAACCGTCCCTGTTTTACCTGCAATGCGATACCCGGGAATTTGTGCGCGTGTTGCAGTTCCGCCATCAGCCACAACCTTTTCCATCATAGTCCGCAACCGTGCAGCTGTTTCTGCCTGAAATACACGCTCACTCACCGGTGTTTCATCAATTACAGTAAATGATACAGGCTTAATCAAACCATCATCAGCCAACACAGAATAGGCGCGTGCCAACTGTAATGGAGTCAATGACAATCCGTAACCAAATGATAAAGTCGCACGTTCCGCTTCATGCCAGCGCCCGGGATAACTCAACCGACCATCCGCCTCACCAGGGAAGCCACTGCCAGTAATCATGCCTAAACCGACATCAGAAAAAGTCTGCCATAACAGATCAGACTCCAGTGACAAGGCAATTTTACTCATTCCAATATTGCTTGATTTACTAATGATCGTGCTGACATCAATCAAACCGTAGTTTTTTATATCTCGCACCGTCAAGTGTGCATTGACTCTAAAATAACCGGGAGCCGTATTAATCTCTGTCTCTGGTGAATAGCGTCCAGTATCCAGAGCAGCTGCCACCACAAAAGGCTTGATTGTGGAACCGGGCTCAAAAATATCCGTCACCGCGCGATTACGTAAAGAGCTCCCTTTACGGGAAGACCAATCATTCGGGTTATAAGAGGGAGAGTTCACCATTGCCAGCACTTCGCCCGATTTAACATCCAGCATGACAACTGACCCTGATAATGCTTTATGTTTATCTATGGCAATTTTCAACTCTCGATAGGCCAGGTACTGCAGACGACGATCAATACTCAGCTTTAAATCTTTACCTGGAACAGGCTCTTGCATACGATCAATTTTTTCAATCGCTCGGCGCCGACTATCCCTTAATACACGCTCTTTGCCATTTGTACCGCTTAAAAACGCATCGTAAGTTTTTTCCAGCCCTTCAAGGCCATGATCTTCAATATCGGTAAAACCTGTCACATGGGCCATAACATCTGCTGATGGATAATAGCGCCGATACTCTCGCTGAATATAAACACCATTCAAACCAATTTTTTTTGCCCATTCAGCCTGACTCGGTTCTATTTGCCGCTTTAAATAAACAAAGGAGCTGTTTTCATATTTTTTTAGTAACTGATGAATTCTGGATACTTTAATATCCAATATATGCGCCAAATGAGGGAGTTGTCTGGAGTCGGCATCAAGCTTCTGAGGATTCATCCAGACAGAGTAGACCGGAGTACTCACGGCCAATGGTTCACCAAAGCGATCAGTAATCATTCCACGATGAGATGCAATGATGACTGTGCTTGAATGGTTTTTGGCCTTTCCCTGATAAAACTCTTTATTAAGAATCTGTAAATAAGCTGCCCGCCCCATTAACGCAATAGCAAAAACACCTAATATAACGAGCAACAATATTCGTCGCTGCTGAATAATAGGTTGGACTCTTATTTTTTTTCTGCTCACATTCATGGCTTAATAAAAACCACCGATTCTGCTGAAGGTGGGATCATATCCAGCTTATTGCGTGCAATTCTTTCTACTTCCGAGTGCGTTGAATGAGCACCTTGCTCCAACTGCAACTGCCCCCATTCAACTTCCAGCTGATCTCCAGCTTCTTGCAAAGATTGCAATTTAAAGAACAGTTGGCGATGAGTGTGTTTGCTATATACAACACCAATTGCAGATAGCAAAACGATTAACATCAATGAAAAAAGTAGCGCTTTTTCCCATGCAATCATATTGAAGCCCCCACTTTTTCAGCCACTCTCAAGACTGCACTGCGTGCCCGCGGGTTTTGTGCGATTTCTTCGTCACTTGCACGAATTGCTTTGCCGATCAGTTTAAGCCTGGGGTTTAACAATGACTGGGGAATGGGCAGATCAGGCGGAAAATCATCACCACGCGCCTGCTTGCGCATGAAGCGTTTGACAATACGATCTTCCAGGGAGTGAAAGCTGATAATGGACAAACGTCCACCTGGCGCCAAAATATCAAGCACTTGATTCAGACATCTCTCCAGATCATCCAGTTCTTGATTAATAAAAATACGAATCGCCTGAAAACTGCGTGTTGCGGGGTGCTTTTTTTTCTCCCAACACGGATTAGCTTCGGATATAATTTTTGATAACTGAGCAGTTGTTGTAATCGCTTGAACTTTCCGTGCTGTGACAATCGCTTTAGCAATGCGTTTAGCAAAACGTTCATCACCATATTTACGCAGCACCTGAGTAATTTCATAAGCCTCCGCTACTGCCAGCCACTCGGCAGCACTAATGCCGCAACCAGGATCCATGCGCATGTCCAACGGGCCATCAGAGCTAAAGCTGAAACCACGTTCAGCATCATCCAGCTGGGGGGATGAAACACCCAGGTCAAGTAAAATGCCATTAACTTTTCCGGCAACACCCCATTCATGAGCATACTTTTCCAGCATAGCAAACGAACCCTGTGTGATAGAAAAGCGGGGATCAGCAGCCAATTGATCCCGAGCCACCTGAAGTGCATCAGGGTCTTTATCAATTGCATACAGATGGCCAGAGCTATTCAGGCGAGACAAAATAAGCGACGCATGTCCACCTCGTCCAAATGTGCCGTCTACATACATCCCTTCATGTTTAACAGCAAGTCCGTCCACCGCTGCATTCAACAACACGGCTTGGTGAGAAAATTGTTTCATCATTGGCTATAAAGATAACGATTCCAAATCACTCGAAAGCGGTTCATCGAAATCACTTTCAGACATCCATTCATCACAACTCATTTGCCAAGTTTTCTCATCCCAGATTTCAAACTTATTGCCCTGACCAATCAATACAACACGTTTATCAAGGCGTGCAAAACTACGCAGAGGTGATGCCACTAAAATTCGACCTGCACCGTCCATATCACACTCCGTTGCGTGACCGATTAACAGGCGCTGCAAACGACGTGCTTGTTTATTCAGACTGGGAAGTTTTATAAGCCTCCTTTCAATCTCTTCCCACTCCGCCAAAGGGTAAAGCAACAGACAGGGAGAACTGTCATCCACAGTGAGTATTAACTGACCTTCATCACAATCAGACAAACAGTTGCGATGTTTAGCAGGGATCGCCATACGACCCTTACTATCAAGATTCAGTGCAGAAACACCTCGAAACAATTCAATCTACCCCATAATTATCCACTATTACCCACTTCCTCCCACTAATCGACACTATATACTCCAATTAAATACTGCACAAGAAAAATTGTTGTTTTACGCAAAAACTTTATCAACAATAATTAAATTCATATTATTATATATAAAAATCATACAGTTAAAAGATATTTTAAATCTAAAAAGTATATAAAAGACATGACTCCTTGTTTATTAAGATAAAAACAAGATCCATAAAAAACCGCATATAAATGCGGCTTCAAATCCAGCGCATACCTTTATTTATTCATACCGACACTATTTCGCGGCGAAGTGAACCAGACAGTGCTAAAATACCGATTTTTTCAGCTAACCTATAGAAATCAGAGATATCATGTTTCAACTTCGCGGTTCAATCGCCCTTTCACTTTTTCGTCAAAAGAGACTTCTAGCCACTCTACAGGCCAGGTTTCCAGATATTTCTGCTATCAAAGCAGAATTCACCCATTTTATTAATGATGAACAGGCGCTGACCCACGATGAACTCACCCTGCTCAATAATCTGTTGGATTCGGGTGAAGAAAAAATCGCTGAAAAACCAAAGGGAGAGCTATTTCTGGTCACACCTCGGCCTGGCACAATTTCACCCTGGTCAAGCAAGGCCACGGATATTTTACATATATGCGGATTAAACAAAATCAGACGCATTGAGCGTGGTATTAACTATTACGTCTCAAAACAAAATCATTCTCTAAGTATTGATGAAAGTAAAGCGATCAGTGATCTTATTCACGATCGCATGACTGAAGTTGTTCTCTCACATCCAGATGATGCGCAAAAACTGTTTTTGGCCGCTGAACCTGCACCCTTGGAACGCATCAATCTGCTGAACGAGGGCAAGCCCGCTCTGATCGAAGCCAACCAGAATTTAGGGCTGGCACTCAGTGACGATGAAATTGACTACCTCGTTGAAAATTACATCGCACTTGGACGTAACCCCAGCGATGTTGAATTGATGATGTTTGCACAAGCGAATTCCGAGCATTGCCGACACAAAATTTTCAATGCGGACTGGAGCATTGATGGCACTGAACAGCAAAAAAGCCTGTTCGCAATGATTAAAAACACCACCATATTAAATCCAGAGGGTGTTTTATCGGCTTACCATGACAACTCCTCCGTCATCCAGGGTTCACCCGCCTATAAATTTTTCCCCAACCCTGAATCAAACAGCTACGAACACTACGAAGAGGTGAACCATATATTGATGAAAGTGGAAACTCACAATCACCCCACCGCCATCTCACCTTTTGCGGGTGCGGCAACAGGGTCAGGCGGTGAAATTCGTGATGAAGGGGCGACAGGTCGTGGCAGTAAACCCAAAGCGGGACTGTGTGGCTTCTCTGTTTCAAATTTACGAATTCCCAATGCTACACGACCGTGGGAAAGGGATTTTGGAAAACCGGAACGCATCGCTTCCGCACTGGATATTATGCTCGAAGGCCCGATTGGTGCGGCTGCATTTAATAATGAGTTTGGCCGCCCTAATCTTTGTGGTTATTTTCGAACTTATGAAGATAAGGCAACTGGCCCTGATGGTGAAGAGTTACGCGGTTATCACAAACCTATTATGATCGCGGGTGGCCTCGGCTCTATTCGTGAGCAATATATTGATAAAAACCCAATCCCTGCAGGCACTCACCTAATCGTGCTCGGCGGCCCGGCCATGTTGATTGGTTTGGGTGGGGGCGCAGCCTCTTCCGTTGAAAGTGGCGCAAGCAGCGAAACACTGGACTTTGCATCCGTACAACGCGGCAATCCTGAAATGGAGCGCCGTTGCCAGGAAGTGATTGATGCTTGCTGGCGTATGAAGCATAACCCGATCGTTGCCATTCATGATGTGGGCGCGGGTGGCATATCTAATGCGCTACCTGAATTGGTGAACGACTGCAATCGTGGCGCAAAAGTCCGATTACGTGATCTGCCTTGTGATGACTCCAGCATGTCACCCATGCAGATTTGGTGCAATGAATCTCAAGAGCGTTACATGCTGGCCGTCACACCTGAAGACCTGGAACGATTCAAAGCGCTGTGTGAACGCGAACGCTGTCCGTATGCTGTGATCGGTGAAGCCACTGATGAACAGCACCTAACTCTTGATGATTCACTGTTTGATAATAAGCCGGTCGACCTGCCTTTGTCACTACTCTTGGGCAAACCCCCTAAAATGTTTCGTGATGTAGAGCGTCACCCTTTTGATAAAAATGAAATCAACATGGATGGCATCGACTTTCATGAAGCGGCTTTACGTGTGTTACGCCTACCCACTGTGGCAGATAAAAGCTTCTTGATCACCATTGGTGACCGCAGCATTACGGGGCTGGTTCATCGTGACCAAATGGTCGGGCCATGGCAAATTCCAGTGGCAGATGTTGCCGTAACCCTGACCGATTTTGACGGTTACAGCGGCGAAGCGATGGCCATGGGGGAACGTGCACCGATTGCACTAACCCATCATGCCGCTTCTGGACGCATGGCGATTGGCGAAGCATTAACCAATCTGGCCGCCGCACGCATCGGCAAAATCGGTGATATCAAACTTTCCGCCAACTGGATGGCAGCTGCCGGTCATGACGGGGAGGATGCAGGGCTGTATGAAACGGTTCAAGCCGTTGGCATGGAGCTTTGTCCAGCTTTAGGGATTGCGATCCCTGTTGGCAAAGACTCCCTTTCGATGAAAACAGTCTGGCAAGAGCGTGGCCAAAAACAGGAGATGACCTCTCCCCTGTCGCTCATCATCAGCGCCTTTTCACCTGTTATCGATGCACGTAAAACACTCACACCGCAACTGGTTACAGACTCATCCGATACAAGCCTGATTTTGATTGATCTGGGGCTGGGGAGAAATCGCCTGGCGGGTTCCGCCCTGGCGCAAGTCTATAATCAAGTTGGCAATCAAGCGCCTGATCTGGATGATGCCGATGCTTTCAAAAAGTTTTTTGAAGTTATTCAGGTGATGAATGAAGCGGGCCTGCTGCTGGCCTATCATGATCGTTCCGATGGTGGTTTGTTCGCCACACTCTGCGAGATGGCTTTTGCCGGCCACACAGGCATCACCTGCAAGCTTGATGCGTTAGGCGATGATGTGATGGCTGCGCTTTTTAATGAAGAGCTGGGCGCTGTGATTCAAGTCGCTGAGACAGAAGAGGTGCTCGATCGGCTGGATGAGGCAGGTCTTGAAAAATATTGCCATATAATTGGCAGAATCAATGATGAAGATCGCATTGTATTCACATACGATGATCAGGAGGTTCTGGCTGACAGCCGGATTAACTTTCAGCGAACATGGTCCGAAACATCATGGCGCATGCAAGCTTTGCGAGATAATCCAGAGTGCGCTGATCAAGAGTATGCTGCCATTCTCGACAGAGAAGATCCTGGCTTAAACATTAAACTAACTTTTGACCCTGAAGAAGATATTGCAGCACCCTATATCACCCAAGGTATTCGCCCTCGCATGGCCGTGTTACGAGAGCAAGGCGTGAATGGTCAGATTGAAATGGCCGCAGCATTTGATCATGCCGGTTTTGATTGTCATGACGTACATATGAGTGATTTATTGGCAGGACGTATATCGCTCATCGATTTTCAGGGGCTCGTTGCTTGCGGCGGCTTCTCTTATGGTGATGTATTAGGTGCAGGGCAAGGCTGGGCAAAATCAATTCTATACCACAATAATACACGGGATGAATTTTCCGAATTTTTCTCACGTTCTGATACGTTTGGGCTGGGTGTTTGTAATGGCTGTCAAATGATGGCGCAGTTGCATGAAATTATTCCTGGCAGTGAATTATGGCCCACTTTTCGCCGTAATATTTCCGAGCAATTTGAAGCGCGTTTTTCTCTGCTTGAAGTGCAGAAATCTCCTTCTCTGTTTTTTCAGGATATGGCGGGCTCTCGTTTACCGGTTGCCGTGGCTCATGGTGAAGGCCTGGCTCAATTTCGTCAGGAGAATGGAGCTCAGAATGCGCAGGATGCAGCCATTATCGCATTGAATTTTGTAGACAACAGAGGCCAAAAAACCGAGAGTTACCCGGCTAACCCAAATGGCTCCCCTGATGGAATTACAGGGCTTACTACAACGGATGGTCGCTTTACAATTATGATGCCACATCCAGAACGGGTATTTCGTACGGTACAAAATAGCTGGCATCCAAAAACCTGGGAGGCAGATGGCCCCTGGTTACGGATGTTCCGTAATGCACGTAAACAGGTGGGATAAGGCAAAGGTTTTCAGTGGGTGCTCATAATTAAGAGCACCCTTTTTAGGCAACCTTACAGCTTAGGAACGGTCACGAAATAAGTTCCCCATTCTGACTTGCCCTTTTCCCCCAGCTTAGATGATCTCAATCGTTACATAGGCTAGCTATGCGCCTCTTGAGAATCATCTAAGCTGAAGAAAAATTCCTGCGCCATAATTGGGTAACTTATTCCGTGCACGTTCCTTAGGGATAAAGAATAAATTGTCGAAGTTATTTCATTATCACTCTAACTCGCTAATTTATCCGATATTTCTATATCCTTTTTCAACAGGGAATTGATAGTTTCATTCAATGAAAACTGCTTACCCTTGCTACGTATCTTTTGAATAAAATATTCTTTAATCTCCTTATCTAAATAGATTGGAATATCCAACTCTTCTAGCGGCCTGTAGAATTTTCCTTGTTCTGCATTCGAAAAATCATATTCATCTTTCATTTTGGACACCTTTGTTGATATGACTGCTGTTCATCATTTGTTGCTTTTCTTGCGCTGATAATTCTCACATACTCCATGTTATCATCATCTTTGAATGTATGGACAACGACAAGAAGAACTTCGTTTATCGACTTTCCCAACAAAATCCACCGGTCTTCTTCAATTGAATGCTCATCATCATACTTATTCAAGGCGAACGGATCAGCAAAAACATAGGAAGCCTGCTCAAAAGTTATTCCATGTTTATTGATATTGGCTCTCTCTTTTTCTGAGTTCCACTCAAATTTCATATTAAATCCACATATTTATAGATTGCTACCTCAGCAGTATAATCGCAGGACATAATATCCAAATATACTTGGTCTGTATTATTTTTTAAACTGATCCCACTGATTCACAATAAGGCAAAATAGCTCGGCTGTTTTTTCTGTATCATAACGTGCGGAGTGCGCTTCATCGCTGCTCCACTCCATTTTGGCGGCTTTGGCCGCACGCGCCAATACCGTCTGCCCAAATGCCAGACCGCCTAATGTTGCTGTATCAAATGTGCTAAAGGGGTGAAATGGGTTGCGCTTTATTTTTGAGCGCTCCGCGGCAGCATTAATAAAAGAGAGATCAAAAGAGGGGTTATGGCCGACTAGAATGGCTCGTGTACAGCCTGTTTCTTTAACCGCCTGGCGGATGGGTCGGAATATACTATGTAGTGCCTCACTCTCTTCTTGTGCAATACGCAGCGGATGAAAGGGGTCGATTCCCGTAAATTTCAGTGCCGCTTCATCCAGGTTTGCCCCTTCAAAGGGCTTAATATGACAAGAGTGCATTTCACCAGGAAATAAAATGCCATCTTCATCCATATCAATTGCAATCGCAGCGACCTCTAATAGCGCATCACGCCTGGCATCAAAGCCTGCCGTCTCGACATCAACCACAACAGGTAAATAGCTCCGAAAGCGTTTTGCAATCGGCCGCTTTTGAGATCTGTTTTCCTCAACACTGTTTTTTTCTGAATTACTCAACCTGTTTCCACCTTAATTCTGCCCCTGCTCTAAACGGAATAAGTGGCTCTCCACCCAAATCAAATTGATCTGGAGCCAGGCTACTCTCCTTCCCAAGTCTGATTTTTTCTTCATTGCGTGAAAGGCCATAAAAATCAGGCCCGTAAAAACTGGCAAAACCTTCCAGTTTATCCAGCGCACCTGCGGAATCAAATGCCTCTGCATAAAGCTCAATGGCCGCATGTGCCGTATAAATCCCGGCACAGCCACAGGCGCTCTCTTTATTGCCTTGAATATGAGGCGCACTGTCCGTTCCTAAAAAGAATTTGGGGCTACCGCTGGTAGCAGCCTTCAATAGTGCCAAGCGGTGGCGCTCACGCTTCACAACGGGAAGGCAATAGTAATGAGGGTGAATCCCGCCCACCAGCATGGCATTACGGTTTAACAACAGGTGGTGTGCAGTCATTGTAGCGGCAATATTTTCATTACTGGACGTTATAAATTCTACAGCATCGGCGGTGGTAATATGCTCCAGCACAATACGCAAATGAGGAAAGCGATTCACCAACGGGATCAATTTTGTTTCAATAAAAACTTTTTCCCGGTCAAATACATCAACATCAGAGTCTGTCACTTCACCATGCACCAGTAATGGCATATTTAATTCAGCCATCGCTTCCAGCGCTTCATAAATAGCTTCAAACCGGGTCACACCTTGCGCCGAATTTGTCGTCGCACCTGCGGGATACAACTTTGCGGCAACAACATGGCCACTTCGATGAGCCCGTTTGATCTCATCTGTGGATGTATGATCGGTCAGATAGAGCGTCATGAGCGGTTTAAATGATCGTTTATCAACTGGGATAGCATCCAAAATACGTTGTCGATAAGCCAGTGCAGCTTCCGTCGTCGTCACGGGAGGTTGTAAATTAGGCATAATAATGGCACGTGCAAACTGCTCGGCGGCGTGCCGAACCGTCGTCTTTAAAGCCGTTCCATCGCGCAGATGTATATGCCAATCATCGGGTTTTGTTAGAGTTATTGTTTTCATCAGTGCTCACATTAAGGTAGGTAAGATGAGGATGCAAGTTACTTTTCTTGACCTTGTGCGTGAAAATACCGATGATAGCGCGATTATTTCAAGTTTACCTCTATTTACAAGAATACTATGTCAAAAATCAATAAAGTTGTTTTAGCTTATTCGGGCGGCCTTGATACCTCCATCATTCTCAAATGGCTGCAAGATGAATATCAATGTGAAGTTGTCACATTC
Source organism: Gammaproteobacteria bacterium (assembly GCA_015490755.1). GTDB lineage: Bacteria > Pseudomonadota > Gammaproteobacteria > JAADGQ01 > JAADGQ01 > S141-38. The sequence goes on along the minus strand of WFXF01000041.1, from coordinate 55,372 downwards.
ACCGCCGATATTGGCCAGGGTGAAGAGGTCGAACCCGCGCGCGCCAAAGCCGAAGCGATGGGAGTTAAAGAGATCTATATCGAAGACCTTCAAGAAGAGTTTGTTCAAAACTACGTTTTCCCGATGTTTCGTGCCAATACTATTTATGAAGGTGAATACCTGTTAGGCACTTCTATTGCTCGACCCCTGATTGCAAAACGTCTGATCGAAATTGCGGCTGAAACGGGCAGTGACAGCATCTCTCATGGCGCAACAGGGAAAGGCAACGATCAGGTCAGATTTGAGTTAGGTGCTTATGCTCTGAATCCAGACATTCATGTCATCGCTCCCTGGCGAGAATGGGATCTTAATTCGCGTGAAAAACTACTCGCTTATGCCGAAAGTCACGGCATTCCTATTGAGAAAAAACACGGCCAGAAATCGCCCTATTCGATGGATGCTAATTTACTGCATATCTCTTATGAAGGCGGCATTCTGGAAAATCCCTGGCACGAGGCTGAAGAAGGTATGTGGCTTCATACCGTTTCACCTGAGCAAGCACCTGATGTAGCCACTTATATCGAACTGGATTTCAAAAATGGCGATCCCATTGCACTCAATGGTGAAACCATGACTGCCGCAACACTATTAAGAGCACTTAACAAGGCCGGTGGTGATAACGGCATTGGTCGTTTAGATATTGTTGAAAACCGTTATGTGGGCATGAAGGCTCGCGGTTGCTACGAAACACCGGGCGGTGCTATTTTACTCAAAGCTCACCGCGCCATTGAATCGATCACACTGGATCGGGAAGCAGCTCACTTGAAAGATGAGTTGATGCCTCGTTATGCGGCACTTATTTATAACGGCTATTGGTGGAGCCCTGAACGCCACATGTTGCAAGCAATGATTGATCTTTCACAAGCCGCCGTAAATGGCAAAGTCCGCTTAAAACTGTATAAAGGGTGTGTCAGTGTTGTAGGCCGAGAGTCCAATACGCACAGTTTGTTTGATGAAAACATTGCCACTTTTGAAGATGATGCGGGTGCTTATGACCAGAAAGATGCAGAGGGCTTTATCAAATTAAATGCACTGCGTCTGCGTCTTGCAGCAAAAAAAAGCCATTAATCCAAAAAATTTTCGTTTCTCGTTCCCACGGCCCTCCGTGGGAATGCATAATCACGAATGAAACAACCGACCATCCCACCCTACCAACTTGTTTTCACCGTCGCTATTAAAGATGAAATTCCTGTTGAATGGCTTAAAGCACTCAATGTCTCTGTTCATACATTAAAAGCAGTCAAAGCCGGTGCATTAAAAAACAGATCCATATCTGGAAAAAACTCAGGGGTTCTATTTATTATCACTGGAGTTGGACCAAAGCATTCAATGGATGCTGCCATCTGGATTAAAACACACTTACAGCCACTCTATGTTGTTAATATTGGCTCATGCGGAGCTATTGGAAATAGCGCCCCAATGGGCACCTGGATCACGCCTGTGACCATCGAAAACAGTGAAGAGAGTCAAACACAATCCATTGATACTCGTCTTCCCTTCTCTTTTCCAAAGAGCCTGACTCGTAAAACCCGTGGCCGCCTGCTGACCGTTAAGAAACCAGAATTTGGAAAAATCCCTGATTCATGGAGAACATGCCACTACATTGACATGGAAGCATTTCATCAGGCACAGGTTTTTGCTGATAGCGATATCTCATTTCATCTGTTAAAAATGATCTCTGATGAATCAAGCCATGAAACGATCGAGCTGTTTCAGAGAATGCTTTTTATTATGCGCAAGCAACTGAAAACGATTCTTTCATTTTTAGAGACACCAGAAAATGCAGATATCACTGTCATCATCCCGACATACAATCGGCAAAAACAGGTCACGAATGCGATTGAATCCGTATTGGCACAAACGTTATTACCACGAGAAATCATCGTCATCGATGATGGTTCAAACGATTCAACCCAAGAGGTATTAAAAAAATATTCTGATAAAATCACACTGATTTTATCAAGTAAAAATCACGGCGTCTCCTTTGCTCGAAACAGCGCAATCATGCAAAGCCAAAGTTCGTGGATTGCACTGCTTGACTCAGATGATTTATGGAGCCCCGACAAACTTGAAAAGCAGTGGCAGTTTTTACAAGTCTGCCCTTTTTACCAAATCATGCAGAGTCAGGAAGTCTGGGTTCGTAATGGCAAGCGTGTCAATGCCTGTAAGCATCACAAAAAACCTCAAGGCTGGATATGGCAAGAATCATTAGAGCGCTGCATGATCTCCCCATCTTCTGTTCTGATCAAGCGCGACCTGTTTGATTTATATGGCACGTTTGACGAAACACTTCCCGCCTGTGAAGATTACGATTTATGGCTGCGAATCACTCGTCATCATGTGGTCGGCCTTGAAGCCAGCCCGTCATTGACTCGATTTGGTGGGCATAAAGATCAGCTATCGAGCCAATATCCTGCGATGGATCGGTTTCGTATCAGCGCCTTAATTAAAGCACTTGATGCTGAGCAAGAACCACATTACCGCCAAGCCCTGCTAAAAATACTCACCAAAAAATTACCAATTCTGATCAACGGCTACCAAAAGCGCAACAACCAACCTATGTACCAAAAGTTTCAAACTATTTTAACGTCGCTCGACCCACACTAAAATAGTAGTAGGATAATTTCATGAAGACAGGTAAAATCGGCGAAGTTTTGCTTTTTTTTCTAATAAAAGGTTAAGTCATCATGACATTAAAAAACACAAACAAAATAGTAGTATTTGCAATTATTGTTATCGCTTTCTTCACAACTGCAAATGCAGCAGAAGAGACCAAGAAAAAAACAGAGCCAGTTGATGCACAAACCGCTGCCGTTGCAGCCTTTCTGGACAAATTACCTCCTCAATTGCTTCAATCACTAAGCAACTCGTTAGCTGAATATAAAGCCGCACCTGAAATCAAAAAAGAGCCAGTACCTGAGCGCATGGCTTTTGGTCAAAAAGAGAGCCCCGTCCACATCGTCAAGTGGCTGGATATTCTCTGCCCTCATTGCAAACACATGGATGAAACCCTGCACGCAATCTTGCAAGATACACCCGATAACTCATGGAGCCTGGAAATACGTAACTACCCCCTGGATAAAGAGTGTAACTCCAATGTCAATTTTAGTGCGGAAGATGGTGTACGTTGCCTGGCTGCCAAGGTTATGATTTGCCAAACAGATCCAGCTGAACTGGAACGCATCCGTTTTGAGCTATTTCAGCAACAAAAGTTTTTAACGACTGAGCGAATTTGGCTAAGCGCTGCTTCCGATGAAGCTAAAAAGAAAAAGCTGGAAACTTGTGTAAAATCTGCTGAAACAGAAGCAACTCTGAAAGAAGATATCGATTTTGCAAAACAACACGGCATCACAGGAACCCCGTTACTCGCTTTCAACAACAAAAAAATAGAAAACTTTCCGCCTTTGGTCTACGCACTCATCTTGGCTCAAGGTGATGTCAATAACACCGCATTTTTAGCATTACCGCCTGCGTCTCCAAAAAATCCAGATGACCATGCGGGCCACGGACATGACCATAAACATGATCATTAGGAAACCTGCAGGGTCGAACTGTTTTTAAAGTATTCGATAATTTTTTTGACTGACTCGAACCCAAACAAGTCCAGATCAATTTCGTGCAGCGGTATAAACTGGTAGCCAGAAACATCATCCGCTGTACGAATTTTAGAAAAATCCCTGACTTGGCAAACAAAAGCCAGGTCCAGCGTAAAATAGAGCATGTCGCCATACGGGTAATCGTTTGGAAAAGTTGTCAACAGTGAAAACTGTTTAATTTCAAGATTAAGCTCTTCTCGTATTTCCCGCTGCAACGCATCCTCAGCACGCTCACCTATATCAACAAAACCGCCAGGAAGATCCAGCATACCCTTTGCAGGTTCACGACCGCGTTCAACCACAAGTAAATTTTTGTTTTCATCAACAATCAATGCCGCAACGGCTGCCGCAGCATTAAGGTAGTAGCAGAATTTACAGGCCCCACAACGAAAAGCACCCTCTTTGGGTAAAAGAAGAAAGTTTTGCTCACCGCATTTAGGGCAATATTTGAATATATTTTCAGCACTATAAATCATGTTGTTTGTCGCGTGACTTTGTTGAGCTGTTCACTCACTTGAGCAAACTCTTCGATCAAGCTGCGTAATGCACTGCCCATACCAATAATATTTCCACTGCGTGCCATTTTTTCAAGACAATGGCTCTCATCAGAAAGTGCTATTGCCCCAACATTACTGCTGCTACCTTTCAGGCTGTGCGCCACCCAGCGTACTGTTTTAGCATCTTCATTAACCACAGCCTGCTCCATCTCTTGAATACGACTTTTTGTATCACACAGAAAATCATCAATAAGCCCCCCAAACTCATCTGCCAGCACACAGCGCAACTCGTCCAGAACCTGCATATCGAGAGAGACCACACCCACCCCCGATAACTCAGCAACAGGCTTTTGTACCAGCCAGCGTGACAGCACTCGACTCACCTCGCTGATCTGTACGGGTTTGGAGATATAATCATCCATTCCAGAATCAATACAGCGCTGAAAATCCTCTTTTAATGCATTGGCCGTCATTGCTACAATCGGAGTACGCCGCATTTCACCTTCAATACGACGAATCGTTCCAGTGGCCTCATAACCATCCATTTCAGGCATCTGACAATCCATCAATATTAGATCATAAGAGAGTTTCGAGACAGCTTTCACCGCTTCCACACCGTTGGCTGCGACATCAACGCGGCAACCCATTTTTTTCATAATACCCAACGCTACTTTTTGATTGACAATATTGTCCTCCACAACCAAAACCCGCCCTTTAAATTGATGGTGTATAGAGTTATTTTCACTATTTTTCTGATGATCAGTATCAATTACTCCTCCCATCACTGAGTCCAAACATGTATATAACTGTGTCTGATTCATCGGCTTTGATAAATAAGCAGATGCTCCACTTGTACTTAACCGTTTTTCACTCTGCCTGCGCAACCCAAAACAAGTGATATGTACAATACGAACGTATGCGATATCTGGAGTATCCTCTATTTTCTTCAGTAATGCGGCAGAACACAGGTCAGGTGAGCTTTTATCAAGAATCAAAATATCAAAATGTTCACCTTTTTCCGCAGCACACTGCAAACGAGTAACCACCGAACGACTGTCATTTACAAATTCATAAACAGCAACTACATCATGAAGTGCGTGATTCATAAAGCTACGACCTGCCGGAGTACACCCCGCAATAAGAATACGTACGTTTTGCAACTGGCTCGGCAATACAACATCAAGCTGCTGAAAGCTTTTACTCTTGGCAACACTTGAAATGATTGAAAAATGAAATGTAGTGCCTTGGCAAGGCTGACTTCGCACACCAATTTCGCCTCCCATCTTTTCAACCAGCTGCTTTGAAATACTCAGACCCAGCCCAGTACCTCCGTACTGGCGCTTGGTTGAACTATCAACCTGAGTAAAAGAGTCGAATAGGTGTGAGCAGTTGCTTTCATCAATACCGATACCTGAATCAGACACCTCAAAATTAAGCTCTATTTGATCATCCGTTTTGCTTGAAAATGATCCGCGAACAATCACCTCACCCTGCTCAGTAAATTTCACAGCATTGCCCACGAGATTCACCAAGATCTGACGTAACCGGCCAGGGTCACCGTTTACAAACCGGGGCACATCATGCTCAATCATACAAACCAGCTCTAAATTTTTACGCCCCACCTGCTCAGTAAAAAGGTCAAGTACCTCATCAACAATCTGGCGCAGATCAAAATCGATCTCTTCCAACTCGAGCTTACCGGCCTCATTTTTAGAAAAGTCCATAATATCATTGATAATACCTAACAGTGATTCCGCAGAACCTAACACTGATTCAGCAAATTCATTCTGCTCTGCAGACAGATCGGAGTCCAACAACAGACCTGTCAAGCCAATAATACCATTCATAGGCGTACGAATTTCATGACTCATCGTTGCTAAAAACTCACTTTTAACCTGATTAGCCACTTCTGCCGCCTCTTTTGCTTTTTTCAGATCATGCTCAACTTTTTTGCGTTCAACAATATGAGTCTCCAACTCATTCATCGTTTTACGCATCACCTGCATTTGGGCAGCGTATTGTGAATTGATCACAATATTGTCTTTACGCCGAAAAGCAATTTCGCAGACTCGCCGCAGATCATCAAGGTGAAAAGGTTTCTGTACAAAATCAATCGCGCCCGCCAACATGAATGACTCAACATACTTCATATCCGTATTGGCGGTCATGATGATAACACTCTGAGCCGGATCAATTTCCATAATCTCTTTGAGCACCTGATCACCTGACAGGCCCGGTATCATGAGATCGAGTAGAATCAAGCTATGATGGCGCTCTTTCCATGCTTGCAGGCCGAGCAAACCATCCGATGCAACCTCCATCACATAACGCTTATTTAAAGCTCGTAATGCAATATCAGCAGTATCTTCATTATCTTCAATAACAAGCAAAGAGGGTTTACTAATCCCCCAGCTCTCATCATCAAGGCAAGATTTCACTGATGATATTAATACATTTCCGCTCTCAAGGGGATATCGTAAAAAGCAATTAACTCCATAGTCAAATGCAGTAATTTTAGCGATATGTCTGTTATTGGTTTGTGCCACCACAATAATGGGTGTTTTTCTTGAAGTATTAAAAACACCTGAGCGCACAATACGAGCCAGACGCCAACCATCGATATGAGGAACATTTATATCAGTAATAATCAGGTCAAATGAGTTTTCATGTAACAAGCGCAGTGCAGATCGACCATCTCCAGCCTCCAAGACCTGTGGATAACCCGCTTGACGAAGATAGCTGACAATTTCAAACCGTATGCCAGGATCGGCATTGATGAGTAAAACTTTTATACTTTGATACTGCATGAGCTAACCCTGATAAAAAGGGGTCAGTACCCTTTAAAATCCATCTACAACCATAAATTTGCCACCTTACATATGTGAAAAGGTACTGACCCCTTTTTATTTCCAACAGTAAACTGCACGGGCAATATTTCCAGTTTTATTGTAAGAGAACTCGCTACAAAATGACTTTATTAATGCGACACCTCGTCCAGTCAAACTCTCAACCTCAACCACATTAGCCAAGTAATTTTTTGCATCGAAACCTTCGCCATTATCTTCTACATGAATTGAAAGTGACCATCCATCAGAAGTGGGCCGACAAAAAAGCTTAACCCGAATCCAGCCGCGCTCCAATACCTCAAGAGCTTTTTCCCTCATATTGTAATAAGTTGAAAAACCATCCGCTGTATTTTTAATATTTGAATCCAGTTTGAGAAGGCCATGTTCAATAGAGTTGGATATCAGCTCTGACAAGACGGTACAAATACGTGAACGATGCATTTCGGGAATATTGTGCTGCTCCAGCATTCTTATAAACACATGAATAGGATCTGCTGCCTTGAGAGATACCCCCGAAATAAACTGCTCAGCACTCCAGCAATCAGGAGCTTCAAGACAGCTATAAACCGGCATATTATCAACAGACATTGATGAAATCAGTTGATCACAATCAAGCTCGACCAGTGTAATATCATCTGATTGACAGGCATCACCTCTGAACTGTTTTAGATCATCAAGAATTTTATCAAACAGTTCTGTTTGCTCAGTTTCCCCATCAAACAACTCATGCAAACGTACCTTGCGATACATTTCACCCTGGCTGTTTTCTGACTCAATCAAGCCATCGGTATAAAAAAACAGCCGCATACCGGGCTCAATATCAATATCGGTCATACCGTGGTGCCGCCCAGCATCAGCAACAACACCTAACGGAACAGCCTTAGAAGGCAATAGATCATGAATAAGGCCATCTGAACCAATCACAACAACCTCTGGCAACCCACCATTCCACAGGCTGATTTTACCTTGATCCAGATCTACTTCCATTAAACACCCCGCACAAAACAGGCCGGTAGGCAGCACTGTATTTAACTTTTTATTCAGCTCATAAACAATATCACTAACAGGATAACCCTTGGTTGTCATTGTATAAAAAACATCTGCTGCAGGCATTGCGCAAACAGCGGCTGGCAAGCCATGACCGGTAAAATCCCCTAACATCAGGTACAGATTATTTAATGGATTACGCCCACTGATTAATAGATCGCCATTGAGTACTGAAGCGGGTGCACTCCAGCTTTTAACACAATCGGGAAGTGCTTCACCTGCCTGAGTGATACTGCCAAAAATATGTCTTGCCACCTCCATCTCACGCTGCATTTCTGCGTGATAAGACTCTAACGTATATTTTTGCCGCTGTAACTTATCATAGAGCTGACGAATACGCTCCATGGCATCAATCTTTGCTTTCAAAATAGTGCGATGATAAGGCTTGGTCAGAAAATCATCACCACCCGCTTCAATACAAGCACTCAGCGCATGCTTGTCAGTCAATGCTGTCAGGAATATCACAGGAACAAAATGATCGCTGCAGCGTGACTTTATCTCCCGTGCTGCCTCATAGCCATTCATAACAGGCATCATAACATCCAGCAACACCATATCAGGCTTCTCTTTTTCAAAAAGAGCAACCGCATCGAAGCCATTTTCAGCCACAACAACCTGATAGCCGTCTTTCAGTAAAATACCTTTCAGTACCCTGCAATTGACCCGATCATCATCAGCAATTAACAACTTTAGTGAAGCGCCATCTTGGCAGATCATTTTTTTATGGAAGCCCAAAAAGAACTTTAATGCGTGACGGACTCCACATTAAATAACAGATGAAAATTAGAGATATTCAAGATCTCTTTAATCTCTTCACGACATTTGGTAATTGCGATATTGGCTCCATTGCCGCCTGCATACTCACGCAGTAGCAACAACATACCTAATGCAGAACTATCCATATAATCGGTACCGCCCAGATTAATAATATATTTAGGATGTTCTATTTTTTGATCTACATTTTCGTAAGCCTCGCGAAACTCACGATGCACATTAAAGTCGAATCTTCCACTGACTTCAATCTCGATTGTTTCTTCATCATTCCGTACATTTGCTTTAACTGACATATCGTTGCTCCCAAACTCAGATAGTCCTATCCATTTCGGCTTTACCAGCAGCCAACTGCCGGGAAAGCATACACTTTTTCAAGCCGTTTTTCATAATTTAATTGTGCCTGATTATTATCGGTTTATATTAATATATTCTTAAGAGTCCCTGAATATTAATTAACCTGCCAAACAAGGGCTATTAATATGCTTTAAAACTTCATTCGCTACTTTACTTAGTGGTAATATTCTGTCAACCACTCCGAGCTTAACTGATGCTCCGGGCATTCCCCAAACTACGCTCGTCTCCTCATCCTGCGCCACTGTAAATGCTCCCGTATCATGCAGCTCCTTCAAGCCCTCCGCACCATCCGCGCCCATTCCCGTAAGAATCACCCCGACTGTATGAGCATTGACGTTTTGCGCAACAGATCGAAACATGACATCAACAGCGGGACGATGACGATTGACACGCACTCCATCACTTAATTGGCAAATATACCCATCACCATCAGGCACAACAAGTAGGTGACGATCCCCAGGAGCAATATAAACATGGCCATGTAAAATTTTCTGGCCATCTTTTGCTTCACAAACTTCCATCTCCGACATTCTATTCATGCGATAGGCAAAAGGTGCACTGAACGCTTCAGGAATGTGCTGTGTAATTACAATAGCCGGAGTATCGGCAGGAAGCTGCATCAATACTTCTTTAATAGCTTCCGTACCACCTGTCGAAGCACCAATAGCAATCATCCTGTCAACTGCCTGTTTTGAAACAGAGGCGCTATTCTTTTGCACTGAGTCAGGTGAAAGCTTTTGTGAAACTGGCGCATGCTGTGGCTGAATACGTGCAACTGCCGCAGCTTTTACTTTTTCAATTAATTCATCCGAATATAGTGAAAGCTGATTAGATACATCAACGGTCGGTTTGGTTACAAAATCAACAGCACCTAATTCTAATGCCTTAAAAGTGACACCGGCTCCGCTTGAAGTCAATGTCGAAACCATCACCACGGGCATGGGTCGCAAACGCATCAAATTTTCGAGAAACTGAATACCATCCATACGTGGCATCTCGATATCCAGCGTTAAAACATCCGGATTCAACTTTTTAATTTTATCCCGGGCTATGTAAGGGTCTTCTGCGGTTCCCACTACTTCAATAGCCGGGTCACTTTTTAATATTTCAGTCAACAAATTACGAATCAGCGCTGAATCATCCACAATCAATACTTTAATTTTTTTCATCAAGCATTCCCTTGCTACTCTATTAAAACAGTTCAACCTCACTCGTTACAGGCTGGCAAGTAATATTTTGTCGATAATTTTCTTCTCGCTCAATCACTGTATTATTATGCGCAGACCGTAATTTTTTCACACGTACTTTGCCACTCAAGGGAAAGTAGTAGACCTTTCTTGGATAAATATTCCCAACATCGGAAGCAACCAGTTTAAGCCTCTCTGTTGCAATATACTCTTTTACAAACTGAATATTTTTATCACCTACATCTGTCATCTGGGCAAGCACTTGACCACCACCAAAAATTTTAACTTCCAGGTTTTTTCGGCTGCCACCGTGCTTTAAAATATCATTAATTAATTGCTCCATCGCATGGTTTCCATAGCGTGTCGCTGCGGTTGCTCCTTGAGCAATCATATCCTGATCACCTTCAGGCAACATAAAATGATTCATGCCTCCTACACCAAACACAGGGTCACGAATACACGCCGAAATACAAGAGCCGAGCACCGTAACAATCACTTCATTTTCAACCGTCACATAATATTCGCCTGGCAATATTTTTGCTGCAAATATACCGTGATCTTTGTCCCAGTACTGTTTTATGTGTTCAAATCCAGGCAGTGACTCAGGAGGGGATTCTCCATCAGGGTGTCGCATTAACGAATTTTCCGATAAATCGTATTACCAATCAGCTCAAAACGATCTGTTACTTTATAGAGTGTTTCTGAGTGACCGATAAAAAGATGCCCACCAGGGACCAATATATCAGCATAGCGATTAAAAAGGCGACGTTGAGTCGGTTTATCAAAATAAATCACAACATTTCTGCAAAAAATGATATCGAAAGGCCCTCGCATAGGCCACTCATTCATCAAATTCAGTTGTCGGAAAGTAATCATATCCTGAAGTTCAGAAGAGACTTTCACTTTATTTACACTACTGTCTTTACCTTTCAAAAACCAACGCTGCAAACGTTCTTTTGAAATACCATTGACACGATCTTCGCTATAAATACCATGGCACGCCGTATCCAGTACATTAGTATCGAGATCAGTCGCCAATAGCTTCACATCGCACTCAGGATGCGATGCAAGCGCCTCTTTCAATGCCATTGAAATTGAATAGGGCTCTTCACCTGTTGAGCAACCCGACGACCAGACGCGCAACTGCTTTTTTTGTCCAGCTTGGTTCGCAATAAACTCAGGAACAAGAGTCTCCTTAAGATACTCAAAATGGTGATTTTCTCTAAAAAATGAGGTGAGATTAGTGGTCACTGCATTCACAAAGTGGCCAACCTCTTCATTATTGTCAGACTTAATCAGGGCGCAATAATCTTTGAAGCTTTTCAACCCCAGCTTGCGCAGTCGTTTGGCCAGGCGGCTATACACCATATCCTGTTTTGCATCTGAAAGTACGATGCCAGTATTGTGACTTACCAATTCACGGATATCATTAAAATCCCGTGTGGTAAAGCTAAACTCTCTATCTTTACTCATTCATCTGATTCCGTAATTTGGTTCCATCTATTAAAACTCTTCCCACTCATCACTGTCATCATTAACAGCAGTAGCTGCAACTTTTTTACTTGATGAGGCCGATTTTTGATGCAGGTCTGGTGTAAGAACAGGGGCTTGAACTTCATGTTTTCTTTCTGATGACAAAGTAAAAAAGTCCATAATTTTCACTAACTCACGCGATTGTTCATCCATTGATTCACTGGCCGCCGCCGCTTCCTCCACAAGTGCTGCATTCTGCTGTGTAACCTCATCCATTTGAGTAATTGCTTTATTGACTTCTTCGATACCTGCAGATTGCTCTTGGCTCGCAGAGGCAATCTCAGCCACAATATCACTGACCTGTTGTACTGATTTTACAATCTGCGCCAATGTTTTTCCTGATTCATCCACCAGCTGCGTGCCACCCTCAACTTTTTCTACACTATCTTTGATAAGTGATTTTATCTCTTTAGCAGCTCCTGCACTGCGTTGGGCAAGGTTACGAACCTCTGTTGCGACCACAGCAAATCCACGGCCTTGCTCTCCTGCTCGCGCAGCTTCAACCGCAGCATTCAGGGCAAGCAAGTTTGTCTGAAAAGCAATTTCATCAATCACACCTATAATGTCGGCAATTTTTTTACTGCTATTACTAATTTCAAACATCGCTTCTACGGCTTTGGTCACAACGTTACCGCCTTTTTCTGCTTGATCACGCGCACTACTGGCCAACTGATTCGCCTGCCGGGCGTTGCCCGCATTCTGTTTAACGGTACTGGTCAGCTCTTCCATGCTTGATGCTGTCTGCTGCAATGAAGAGGCTTGCTCTTCTGTGCGTTGACTCAAATCAATATTACCGTGTGAAATTTCTGAGGCAGCGGTATTAATCGTATCTGCAGCTTCCCGGATTTGCGTGACCATACCTTGCAAGGTTTCGACAGAACCATTAATTGCAGTCCCTAGCTTGTCAAAGTCACCTTCAAAACCTCCTTTTACCGTCTGTGTAAGATCACCCGAAGATAGAGCCTGCATCACCCGGTTCGCTTCATTGACAGGCACCACCACGGTATCCATTAATTGATTAATGCCGCCACAAAGCCTTTCTATAAAACCATCATAATTAGCTGTATCAATACGATTGTTCAAACGCCCGGACACTGCATCAGCTACCAGGTTTTCAATCTTACCTAAAGCATCCATCTGTTTGGTAATGTCAGTTGCATACTTAACAATTTTGTAAGGTTTCCCTTTCTCATCAAGAATTGGATTATATGTGGCTTGGATCCAGATCTCTTCACCATTTTTTCCGATGCGCTTATAATCACCTACATCATAATCGCCGCGATTCAATTTTTCCCAAAACTGCTTATATTCCTGGCTATTTTTATAATCTTCACAAACAAATATACGATGATGTTTGCCTTTAATTTCATCCAGTGTATAACCGACTGTATTCAAAAATTTGTCATTAGCCGTTAAAATCATACCGTCCATATCAAATTCAATCACGGCCTGAGATTTACTTATTGCTTCAATTTTACCGGTATAGTCGAGGATTATTTTTTCATACTGACGCTTTTCTGTCACATCCTCCCATTGCAATGAATTGCCTTCAAAATTACCAGAGTCATCGTATAAAGCATCCACGGATAGATGAAATATAATATCACCGATCTTGATATCCGCCTCATGTGGCATCATTTTAGGATCAGCCAAAATACGGGCAACACGACCTGGATCCTTATGAAAACCATCAATGCATGAACCTACAATATAATCAGCTCTGAAATTAGGATAGTGCTGACGCAATATCTCTTCATACTCATTCAAAATTTCTATTGATGCTTTATTTGCATAAGTAATGACTCGATTACTATCTACCCGCATAAAAGCTATTTTAGAGTTATTGAGCATCGTCATTAAAATGGATTTCTCATCACTCTTAGCTCCCTTTTCTTGCGTTTTTCCTTCACTGGATTTACTGACGCTCACCATTTTACGCTTCTCCTTGCCTTGATTATCCGTTGGGCTTAATGCTTTTCCATCACTCAATAATGAATCAGTTCTTTGCACCGCTTCATCTTTTTTTACCTTTTTAGTTTTTCTAACCTGTTTATCTGACCCTTTTTTCTTTTTAGTTTTTTTATCTGCTCGTAATTCAGGGGCACCCTTTTTCTCATCCGTATGACCTGTAGACTCTTCTTTCATCCAGGCCAGAGGATCAAAACCTAATGTTGACTGTTTTTTATCGACCATTTTCTTATACCGGGGCACTCATTTTTTGATATAACTCATGAGCCACAGCATGATAATCTTCCGCGCCATGACTTTTGTTTCTGTATTCAAATATTGTTTTTCCAAAACCGGGGCTTTCGGCAAGTGCCACTGTTTCACGAACTTCCGTACTTAAAACATACCCAGGAAAATAGGTATACAATTTTTCGCGCACCTCTCTTGCCAAGCGCCGCCGTGCATGAAAGCGTGTGACTAAAAGCCAATGATGAAACTTATGTTTTAACGTTTTTTCAATATGTTGAATAATGCCCATAAAACGCCCAAGGGCATGCAGTCCAAGATAGTCACTCGAAACTGGAATCAATAGAGATTTTGTCGCAAATAACACATTCATTCCCAATAGCCCGGCCGATGGAGGGCAATCAATCAATACGATTTCATCATCAGAAAATGAACTTTTTAATGCATCACGAAGTAAGCCACCCCGAGCAGCCCCACCTTCTGTCATCGTCTCTAATTCGCCTAACCGTTTTCCGGCAGGAATCAGGTAAAGATTTTCACGCATCTTAATTCGCACATCAGACAGTGGCATATCACCCATAATGAGCTCATCCATTCCACTATATTGCCCACACTCCAAACCGAAGCTTGCGGTTAAATGAGCCTGGGGATCAAGATCCAAAAGCGTAACTCTCTGACCCATTAAACTTAAGGCATGCCCCAAATTCAGTGAAGTTGTTGTTTTACCAACACCACCTTTTTGGTTCATCACAGCAATAAGTTTCATTAATCAGCCCACCTCACTATTAATGGCATTCAGCACACCGACATTAAGAAGCTCATCAATATTCAGTAATATGACCATTTTTTCTTCAACAGTCGCTAAACCACGTACATATTCAGTACCGATCGCACCACCAAAATCAGGTGCTGGCTTCAGCTCATTCAATCCAATGCTATAGACATCAGAAACAGCATCTACAACGATTCCTACGATACGATTCCCTTTTTCACTCTCAACTTTAAGTACAATTACAACAGTTGTTGGACCATAACTCTTATTTCCCAGCAACAGTTTTTCACGCAAATCGATAATCGGAACGATCGTTCCACGCAGATTAATCACCCCTTTAATATATTCAGGGGTATTGGGTATCGTAGTGATAGCATCCCACCCCTTTATCTCCTGCACACGAAGAATATCAATGCCATACTCCTCTTTACCCAAGATGAACGTCAGGTATTGGTTCGAGTCTGCACTATTAATGATATGACTGACTTCTGCTTCCATCTCTTGTGTTACTACGTTCATTCATTCACTCCTTGTTGCATTGCTAATTTTTATGCAACGGCATTGATTTGGCGGTTTCGTGCAAATTCAATCAAGCCACCGATATCCAAAATCAGTGAGACGGTTCCATCTCCAAGGATTGTTGCTCCAGAAACCCCTTCAACACGGCGAAAATTTGCTTCCAATCCTTTAATAACAACCTGTTGCTGGCCCAATAAATCATCAACAAATAGTCCGACTTTACGCCCATCGCTTTCAACAACGACCAACAACCCTTCCGTCAATTCAGTATGTTCGGGGATCACATTAAAAATGTTATATAATCGAACAATCGGTATGTATTCATCCCGCAGTCGATACAGCTCTGTGCCATTTGCAATGGTATTAATGAGCTCATAACTTACTTGAAATGTCTCTTCAATAGATACCAATGGAATGATGTAAGTCTCATCTCCAACTCGAATCAACTGACCATCCAGTATTGCCAATGTTAATGGCAGGCGTATGGTAAATGTTGAGCCAGCGCCCTCTTCAGAGGTCACTTCAATTGAACCACCCAGATCTTTTATATTACGCTTGACAACATCCATGCCAACACCACGACCGGATACATCACTTAATGTTTCTGCCGTTGAAAACCCTGCGCTAAAAATCAGTTCATATATTTTTTCTTTTGTCAGCACTTCGTTTTCATCGATCAACCCCTGTGCGATTGCTTTTGCTGCAATACGTTCAGAATTCAAGCCCGCACCATCGTCACTGATTTCAATTACAATATTGCCGCCCTGATGATAAGCATTAAGATGCAGTACCCCGACCTCTGGTTTACCATTTTGCAAACGGACTTCAGGTGTTTCAATGCCATGATCTAGCGAGTTACGAACAAGGTGGACTAAAGGATCACCAATTTTTTCCATCACTGTTTTGTCGAGCTCAGTATTTTCACCTGACATTTTCAGCTCTACTTTTTTATCCAGCTTTTGGGTTAAATCATGAACCATCCGTGGAAAACGATTAAATGCAAAACTGATCGGCAGCATACGAATACGCATCACACTCTCTTGAAGCTCACGTGTATTCCGCTCTAACTGAGCAAGACCATTCAGCAACTTATCTTGATTCCCTGAGTCATGCTCATTAGTCTGACTGAGCATTGATTGAGTAATCACCAATTCACTCACAAGGTTAACCAGTTCATCAATCTTATCAATGCCAACCCGTATTGAACTGGCTTCACTTAGTGATGAAGATTTTCTCCGCTCAGGTGTTGTTCTTCTCTCTTTTGGCTTTTTAATCGATTGAAGCGCCTCTTCTTTTTCATCAACAAGCTCTGGTACAACTTCAGTTTTAGCCTCTTTTAACTCAATGCTCAAATCACAATCGTCATCAACCCATTCAAATATTTCAGTAATTTGCTCTCGCTTGATACTGCCTTTAAGCACCAGCTCCCAGGATAAATAGCATTCATCAAAAGCAATATCACAAAATGCAGGCAGTTTTGAAGAATCAACCCTGACTTCCAGCTCGCCCAACAGAGCTAATTCATTAAACATACGAAGCGGTTCATTGCCAGTTCGAAGCATGTGTGGATGCGGATGAAACTGAATCAGCCACTCAACCTCTTCACAGTTGCTTGATTCATGTTGCTTTTCTTTGGAAGTCTTTGCATTTGAGTCTTCAATTTGAGCAACAGAGTCCAACCCTGTGCTGAGCATCTCATCAAGCTGCTGTTGCAAACCAATCACATTCTCTTTATCTGCTTCACTGTTATCTCGCTGTGCTCCTAACAGATCACGTAAGCAATCCACCGAACCCAACAGCAAATTAACTGCCTCACTGGTGGCTTCACGGCGACCATCACGCATCTCATCAAGCAGGGTTTCCATTCGATGAGTAAACTCCGCAACATCAGTAAAACCAAATGTAGCACTGCCACCTTTTATAGAGTGTGCGGCCCTGAAAATAGTATTAATACTTTCACGATCTGCTGACCCCATATCAAGCTCAAGCAGCTCATTCTCCATCTCATCCAAACCTTCAAAGCTCTCTTCAAAAAAAGCTTGGTGAAACTGTTCGAGATCAATGGACATTATCCTGCGACCCGTTTGACAGTTGACAAAAGCTGATCTGGATTGAATGGTTTTACAATCCAGCCTGTTGCACCGGCGGCCTTTCCTTCCTGTTTTTTACCTGTTCCTGATTCAGTGGTCAGCATCAGTATAGGTATGAACTTATAATTCGGTAACTTTCTTAACTCTGTAATCAGCGCAATACCGTCCATATTCGGCATATTAACATCAGTGATAACAATATCAGCTTTCACTGTTTTGGCTTTTGTAAGCGCATCCACACCATCGACTGCCTCAACAACGTTATAACCTGCACTCTTTAGTGTAAAACCCACCATTTGACGCATTGATGCAGAATCATCTACTGCGAGTATTGTTGCCATCTTTTAATCACTCCTTTGAAAAATTCAGGTTAAATAATTATGCAGCTTCAAGCATTAACAAAGACTCCATATCCATACGATGAGCCGATGTTCGTAATGCAGCACTGGGCATTTTCCATTTCACCGAAATACCATGCGAACCCGCCTCTTGTACAAATGCCCCAAGCAACTGAATAGCAGCTGTATCGATAACTTCAATTTCATGCGCTTCAATCACAACAGCAGTTTCACCGCTCAATAAGGTTTTCAGTCGCTGATAGAGTGATTCAGCATCAGCAATCGTCAAAGACGTACCACACGACAATATCTCTTCAGATGAGATCTTTTGAGCTTTTTCCTTCTCTTTCCCTGACACAGCACTCCCTCTTTCAAAAACCAGCATTCACTAATTTGTTAATCACAGCCAAAGCTATTCCATGCAACCGTTATCGGCTATCATTGCCCGAACTTAAAAAAGTATGCCTGGAATTGAATTATGATAGAAGCCAATCACATAGAAGAAGAGATTCCACCACCTAAAAGTAAAACCCAACTAAAGCATGATGCAGACAATTTACGCGCACTTGGAAAAACTCTTACAGAACTCAACAAAGAAGAGTTAGCCCGATTTGACCTGCCCGACACATTGCATTCGGCCATTATTGAAATGCAAAATATTCGCCAGCGGGGAGCTGCTAAACGCCATCTGCAATACATTGGTAAATTGATGCGGCATATTGATCCAGAGCCGATACAAAAACTCATTGATACTATACAAAAACACGATGCGGGTGATAAAGCCCAGCTTCACAAGCTGGAGCAATGGCGGGATCGTTTAATCAATGAAGGCGATAGGGCGCTCAGCGAATTACTCACAATCTACCCAGACAGTGACCGGCAATACATCCGTCAACTCATACGCAGTGCAATCAGAGAGAAGCAACAGGAAAAGCCACCGAAATCGTCACGTAAGTTATTTAAATATTTGCGGGATGAGGTGCTTTAGATATTGAGTATTGCTACTGCCCACGCATAAAAAGTTTGTCCAGATCAGTCATCGCCATCTGTACCCAGGTTGGCCGGCCATGATTGCATTGGCCGCTACGCTCGGTACACTCCATATCTCGTAACAAGCTATTCATCTCGGCAATACTTAACTGACGATTGGCCCGTACTGAACCATGACAAGCCATTGTCGCCAGCACATGATTGATCTCCTCTTTAATTCGGGTGCTGGTGCCATACATATTCAAATCAGCAAGTATGTCTCTTACCAGCTGCTCCACATTCGCATTGCGTAACATGGCAGGAATTTCACGCACCACAAGCGATGTTTTACCCAATGGATTAATACTCAAACCCAATGTTTTTAGAATGGCTTCATGCTCTTCGACCAATAGAGCTTCCTGCTCACTCACATTCAGCGTGACAGGAACGAGCAGAGGTTGAGCCACCACCTGCCCCTCTCCCATCAAGGTTTTCATGCGCTCATAAGTGATGCGCTCATGTGCAGCATGCATATCTACCACGACTAAACCGGCTCGGTTTTGAGCAAGAATATAAACGCCATGGATCTGCCCCACGGCAAAACCCAAGGGAGGAATTTCATCACCCCCTGAATCCTCAGCACTCGCTGGAGGCGTTGATCGGGAAGGAGTGGATGACAGACCAGACGAGCGTGGCGAATAAAGCGCCTTGTATGCCGTCATATACTCATTGACTGCCAGTGGCATTGAGTGCTGTCTGGGCGTTGCATATTCAGACGCAGAGTTATGATTCTCTTTAGATTGTATAGAGATAGCCTGATCAGGATTTACTGATAAAGCGGCTGTATTTTCAGTTACCTCACCCTCAAGGCCTGGCCTTATCTGGGCCAGAGTCTGCTTTACTGATCTGAGCAAGAAATCATACACCATACGGCTTTCACTAAAGCGAACTTCATGCTTGGCGGGATGCACATTCACATCCATCTCAGAAGCTGGCAGCTCAAGGTATAAAACATAGGCGGGGTACCTTCCGTGATAGATCACGTCCTGATAGGCCTGACGCACCGCATGGGCTAATACTTTATCTCGAATCACACGCCCGTTGACATAAAAATATTGCATATCGGCCTGACTGCGTGAAAACGTCGGCTGTGCAGTCCACCCCCAAAGGCGCAGCCCTGAAGCTTCAAACTCAAGGTAGAGAAAGTTTTCCATAAGTGGATTACCACAAAGTGTTGCAATACGTCTCTCTTTTTCACTGATCGTATGAGCAGGACGCAGCATAAAAACAGAGCGATTGTTATGCGTTAAATTAAAACCCACATCAAAACGTGCCATAGCAATGCGTCTGACCACCGCTTCAAGGTGTTTGAATTCTGTCTTTTCTGTGCGTAAAAATTTACGCCGGGCGGGTGTGTTGAAAAAAATATCTCGCACTTCAACTGTTGTACCAATATTGTGTGCTGCGGGTATTAGATCCAACAGATCTTCTCGACCATCGCCTTGCACTCGCCAGCCTTGTGTTGCCCCTTTTTGCATTGAAGTAAGAACTAAACGCGAAACCGACGCGATACTGGGTAGTGCTTCACCACGAAAACCCAAAGTAGAAACATTAATCAGATCATCAAGACTCGCTATTTTGCTGGTCGCATGACGGCTCAATGCCAGACCAATATCATCTTTATAGATACCGTGACCATTATCTCTGATGCGTATCAGACGAATTCCACCCTGCTCAATATCAATATCAATCTGGTTCGCACCGGCATCAAGGCTATTTTCCAACAGCTCTTTTACAACCGAGGATGGACGTTCGACCACTTCACCAGCAGCAATCTGGTTAGCAAGTTGCGGGGGTAAGTGTTGAATTCGCATAGTACTACAAAATACTCTCAGCCATTATTCAGCCTTGCTGGCCGTTTGTTTTAAATATTAAATTATGTAACATTAAAGTCATTAAACAGCAAACGAATAAGTAAAGAGTATGAGCAAAAATAACATACCCAAGTTTGGAAAGCTCCAGCGCAGATGGGCCAGATTCTGGATGCGGCGCAGCAGTTTAAGTTGCTGGGGGCGACAAGCAATGCGCCTTGCCAGCTGGGTTACTCCGCCCCACTATAAACGTGAAATTTTATCGGTTTTAGGAAAAGTTGGCTACATTGCTCCCACTGCAACGATATTTCATACAGACTTCAAAGGTTTTCCTAAAATTTTTATTGATGAGTATTGTGTGATTTTTCAAAATGATAATGGGGGTTTAATTCAATTAAATGATAATGTTCGTATTTATCGAAACAGCACGCTTGAAACAGGTTTGGGTGGATATATCACTATTGGCGCTCACTCCAGCATACATCCACGCAATCAATTAAATGCTTATAAAAAACCTATTATTATTGGAAAGCAGGTCATGATCGCAGCCAACTGTGCTTTTTACTCCTATGATCATGAAGTCTATCCAGACAGCCCGATTCATGAACAGCCCATCTCGTCAAAAGGGCCGATTGTAATTGAAGACGAAGCCTGGCTTGGCACAGGTGTTATTGTTCTAAGCGGTGTCACTATTGGCCTCGGAGCCGTTGTTGGTGCAGGCTCAGTCGTCACAAAAAGCATACCTGCAGGCGCAATTGCGGTCGGCAACCCTGCTAAAGTCATAAAATATCGCAGTGAACTTGCTCGCCCACAGAACGCTTAAAAATATAGTGTGACTATTCGGGATAACGTCGTGCATCATTTCGTGGGAGAGGTGGACAATTGGGAGGCCCCAAATTTTTTTCAACAAACAGATGAATTAACAGTACGCTGCCCCACAGCACCGCAAGCACACCATGAGACCAGAGCAGTAAATTCACCCCATAAGCAACAGCGCTGATTTTAAACAGCATGATAATCACCACGCATAAAATACCTGCAGATTGATACAACCACCACTTGCAGTCACCAAACACAAACCAGAAAGTGACAAAAAAATAGATCACACCCATAATCCAGTGAAAGCGATAGAGCAGAGTCTCTGATAGAAAAAGCAATATTCCGATCTCAATAGCGCATAATATTGCCACTGTATATTTGTGATAAAAAAAGCCCATCGATGCATTCCCTGTTTAGGGTACAATAATCATCATTTTAAACGAACGGAACTTCTAAAAAAACTTATGAATAGCAAAATAACTCTGGCCATGATAATTCCTCTGGCTATCTGGGCACTATGGACACTCTTTTCACCCTCAGACAGCACCAATAAAGAGTATGAAAAACGTATGTGGAATGCTACGGTAAACGAGCAAGGTCAACTCTCTGTTTTAGGAGTCACAATTAATCAAACCTCACTCAAAGAAGCTGAAAAAATACTCAATAGCCACAGCGAACAAGCACTTTTCATTAGCCCTAAAGAGACGGGTAAAAAACCTGTTATTGAAGCATTTTTCCCTAAAATGCCCGATGGCAGCAAGCTCATTTTAAACTTGACCGCCAATGATGAATTAATAGAGAAAATAGTCAATAACGCATCGACTCCCATGGCCTTCCCGTCAGGAAATATAAAGTTCAAAATTGCTGAAGAGCATTTGCCAGTTATCCAAACATTGACGGTCAGCAGTATGACTGCAATCCCTCGCATCAAAATCACCCCTACAATGCTGGTTAACCAATTTGGCACTCCCGAACAACAAATTCCTATGGGTGATATTATGCATAACCTTTATCCCAAAATAGGGCTCGATGCTATCTTAGACAAGAGTGGGGAAGTTATGCTGCAATTTGTTTCTCCAGATAGCTTTCAACAGACATTAATATCGCTGGGCGTAACACCTGACTTAGAGGCTGATACACAGTGATAGATCTCTTTATTTTAGCCATTGCAATTGGATTTTTTGGAAGTCTTCATTGCGTTGGAATGTGTGGTGGCCTGGTCAGCGCACTCTGTATGACACGTCCTAAGCTTTGGTGGCCGGGATTACTCAGCTATCAATCAGGGCGTATCTTTACGTACACCATTCTAGGATTTATTGCAGGATCATTAGGCACAAGCCTCGGTGATCTTGGCTGGTTCAAACAGTTTCAATGGTTACTGACTCTGCTGGCAGGCGGCCTTATGATTCTCTTTGCCTGCTATTTAGGCGGCTGGCTACCTGATCCATTTTCCAGGCTGACTGCAAAAATATCCAGGGCAAGTGGACTGTCTTACTGGATGAAAAAAGCATCAGGCAGTAATCGGCTGGATGCGTGGTTGATTATCGGATTGCTTAATGGCCTGTTACCATGTGGTTTGGTTTATGCAGGCTTGGCACTTAGTTTAACTGCAACCTCACCCTTTCAAGGCGCTATGGTTATGTTGTTATTTGGCTTAGGTACTGTTCCTGCAATGCTGGCTGTTCCTTCGCTGTTACGAACAATAACTCCAAGCAAGCGGGGAAATTTTTTAAAAATTGCAGCTTTGCTATTAATTATTCTCGGCATATTCACTATGCTACGTGGAAATTTACACCACCACGAACATTCACAGACCAATCACTCTATGGGGACAGAGATGGAAAGCCATGACGATCATGCCCACCATCATTAGTTACCATGTGGTTCGCTCTCATTGAATTAATCATTATCGCTCTACTATTTCTTGCTATTTACTGGCTTATTCGTGGTAATAGATCATGACTCTTCCGGCTGCTGCTCTTTATTAAATGAAGCAGGAAGACGACCATGCAACGCATGCCCTAAAGTCTCTGACTCCATAACAGTCAAAACTAACACAGTCACCATAACAGGTAAAATACCCAAACCACCGACAACAGCAAATGCAAGCTCTTTCATCACACCGGCATAACTATACAATAACCATGCAATGACGCTGCCGATAAAGAGTGCCACATAAGCAACCAAAAATATTTTGGTTCTTTTAACAACAATTTGCCAATGACTACTAATCAGAAGACAATCAGAGTTCACCTCAGATTTTCCACGAATCAATGTATATGAAATCACCAAGATAGAGATCACTGGAACAATCGCCGTCACCCATAAAAATGAAGAGTTACTCGCGGTAATAATTGACAATAAAATATGGTTACCCACCATATTAAAAAGAAACAGTTGATGTGGAAGTTGCGCTGCTTTTAACTCTTTTTTTGAATAGGTCTGTTCACTCATGGATATTCTCCTGTTAAATCAACTCTCTTCTTTTGATTTCGGTGCTTTACTAGCCGTATACTTTTTATGTGATTCAGGCAATAACGGGTCATCATCATCGGTTAAAATACGGTGTCGCGGCCCTTCCATATCATCATATTGACCACTACGTGCTGACCAGAAAAACACCGCTACTGCGACAACAGCCAGTAGAATCATTGCGGGTACCAAACTATAAATCACATCCATAATACCTCACCTCTTATACTTTTATATTTTGCACCTTTTTCGAATCAAAATTGCATTACCAATCACCAATAATGAGCTAATTGGCATAGCAATTGATGCAAAAACAGGCGTTAAGTTTGCCGACATTGCCAATGGCACAAGAACGATATTATACGCAAATGATATATAAATATTCTGGCGAATCGTGCGGATTGTTTGTCGCGCCAGATTCAAGGCAAATTTAATCTTTAACAGCTCATTACTCATGAGAACAATATCTGCACAATCCATGGAAATATCTTTACCAGATCCCATTGCAATTGCAACATCAGCACGGCTTAATGCTGGCGCGTCATTCACACCATCACCCACCATCACCACTCTCTCACCTTGTGTTTGCAAATCAGCAATCACTTTTTCTTTATCTTCAGGCAGCACATGAGCAATAACTTCAATCTGCCCTCCCAAAGATTCTGCTACATATTCAGCCGCACCTTGACTATCCCCAGTTAGCAGAGTAATAGCAACACCTTCCGACCTCAAAGAATCTATTAACTCTTTCGCTTCATCTCTGACCTTGTCCTGTACTGCAATCAGGGCTACCAACTGCCCATCCACTGCAATAAAAACAGCCACCCCCATTGAATGTTCCACAAAATGAGACTTCTGTTTCAAATGAACAGGAATGTCAACGCCCTGTTCATTCATCATCGCCTTATTACCGATGGCTATTTGATGGTTCGCAACAACTGCAGTCACACCCCTGCCTGGGATATTTGAAAAATCAGATAATTTCTCTTTTTGAAGGTCAAACTTTTTTTGGTCATCTATTTCAGCAAAACGGGCTGTAATCGCTTTAGCAATCGAATGCTCTGAGTGCGATTCCACTCGTGCAGAAAACCCTAATACCTGTTGTTCTGTCAGTGAAGTTTCATCACTCAAATAAACATCTGAAACAACCATACGGCCTTCAGTCAGAGTACCCGTTTTATCAAATACGATATGCGTTACTCCTGCGAGAGTCTCAAGTGCTGCACCATTTTTTACCAAAACACCTTTTCCAGCACCATGTCCAACACTGACCGCCAAACTCATTGGGGTTGCTAAACCAAAAGCACAGGGACAGGTAATAATCAGAACTGAAACAGAAGCCAGGAGAGCCTTATCAAAACCGGCATGGTAATACCAAAACAAAAAAGTCGCAGCTGACAAACATAATACAATCGCAACAAACCAGGGAACAATACGATCAGTAAGAGACTGAATCGGTGCTTTTGATCCTTGTGCCGACTCAACCAGATGAATAATTTTAGCTAAAGTGGTATTTTGCCCAAGCTGATTCACTTTAACAGTCAAAGTACCCTGACCATTAACTGTACCTGCCGCCACTTCATCACCTATCTGTTTTTTTACAGGCAGCGACTCTCCAGTCAACATTGATTCGTCAATGCTTGATTGACCATCGACAATTAAGCCATCAACAGGTAACTTTTCACCGGGACGAACCAGCACATAATCACCTAATGTCAGGCGACGTACACTCACCAATACTGGCTCACCATTTTCAACTCGCATTGCAGAACGTGGTTGCAACTCCATCAAACGGCTGGTAGCAGATGTTGCATTTCTACGTGATGCTCCTTCCAGATAACGTCCTATAAGAATAATAAAAAGAAATGCGACTACAGTATCAAAATATGCATCCCCTACTCCCGAAAGTGTAATCCATACTGAATAGGCATAAGTGGCAATGACACCAATACTAATAGGAAGATCCATATTAAGCCGGCGATGCATCAAACCTAAAAAAGCACCCCGTAAAAAAGGCCAGCCTGAATAGAACAGCACGGGAGTGGCCAGGCACAAACTGATCCAGTGAAAAAACTGTTTATGTGCAGGATCAATTCCCGATGCAGAGAGCTCCCCCGCATAGAGTGAAATTGATATCCACATGATATTGGCCATACCAAAACCGGCAAAAGCCATACGATAAAGCATGGACTTGTTCTGTTTTACAGATATACCTTCTGCACGCTCAGCATCAAAAGGAGTAGCGATATACCCCAAAGCGTGTAAGCGTTTCAAAATACGGGATAGTTTAATCTGGGATTGATCCCAGCGAAGACGTAAACGATGGTGAGCTAAATTAACTTCGGATGAAATTACACCTTCAAGCGGCTCTAGTGAGCGCTCAATCAACCAGACACAAGCTGAGCAATGAATTCCTTCGACCAAAAGAGTGGCCTCAGATTCTTGCCCCACAGTGTTCACAAACTCCGCCTGAACATCCTCAAGGTCAAACTGTTCAGGATCCTGACTTTGCTCAGGAGGTGGCGCTATTTCTGCTGATTGTAAGCGTTGATAAAACCCATCCAGACCAGAATCATAGATTGTTTGGCAAACAATCACACAGCCAGAGCAACAAAATTCTTGCTTATTTCCTGCAATTACAGCTTCCTGCCGCCCTTCGCTGGTTACGGGCAAGCCGCAATGAAAACAACTACGTGTCTCCATAGTATGCTTCTATTTTTTAATAAAGATTCGCTTGGCAATATCCATCTCATCTTCACCTTGTTTCACAACAATAAGCAGATCCCAATGACCAGGAAAAGGAAAGGTTGCTTTAGCACTGTACATGGTTTTTGATTCAGCAGACATCACCATAGAAAAATCCCGTTTTGAATTATCGGGACGAAATGCTAAAAACTCGACAGAAGCATCTGGAACAGGGTAACCATCAGCATCAACAACTTTTAGGCGATAATTTTGAGATACATTCATTCGCGGTTCGACAGGAACCAGCAAATCTATCTTCCACCCCAAGCGATTTTCTGTCTCCTGACGATTAACTTCCGCTTCAAAATAGTTTTTTCCTCGCTCATAGAAGTCGTCAACAACAAGACCATGCGCTGTTTTTGAGCCAATATAGATCATAAACATATTGACGCAGATCATGACAACAATCAGACCGACCATTCCCCAAACCCAAGGACTTTTCCAGCCCGGCGTATACTCTCCACCTGAACCTCGCATAGATTTACTGTTTTCTTGGTAGCTTGATGACATAAACTCAACTCAATTTATTAACTAAAAACACCAGGTTCAACATAAAAGTCAAGGTCTGGCGAAAAAATTTTCATAGCGCTCAGAAATTTTCACATCACCATCTATACCTGTAATAGTAAAATAGATAGGGACTTTTTTATCTTTCACCTTATCAGGCATGGCTTCTAATTGAACGTTAAAAGGAATAAGCCTGTTTGGTTTAAGTGTAACAGTTTCTCCAACACCCTTCATAACAATACCATCAATCCCCTCGGCAGAAATTTTTATATCAACTGCCTCAGGTGTCTTGTTCAATATTTTAAACGTGTAACTATTCCTTATAGAACCGTTAGACATCATCGCATACAGCGGCTGGCGTTCATGAATAATCGTTGTAGCCAATGGCGGAATATTCAATAAGCCAACAACAATAGCCGTGATTGAAAACAGACTGATCGCGGCATATACAATAACCCGTGGTCGTTTGTATACTGCAGGCAAATCTATACCTTCAATCTCTTTTTCAGAGTTATAACGAATCAGACCGCGAGGTTTATCCACCTTTTCCATAACGTCATCACAGGCATCAATACAGACACCACACATAATACAACCTTCTTGTAGTGCTGAATTACGTATATCAACCCCCGTTGGGCATACTGCAACACATACCTTGCAATCAATACAATCTCCATACTTCGCATCAATCACCCCTTTTTTGGCTTTGCCACGAGGCTCCCCTCTTCTTGCATCATATGTTGGCAAAATTGAATCTTTATCAATCATCACAGATTGAATGCGTGCATAAGGACAGAGCCATAAACAGACCTGCTCTCGCATGAAACCAGCAAATAGAAAGGTACCGATAAAAAAGGTCAGCAATGTCACCCATACATAAAGGTGTGCTTCCAAAGTAAAAATATCAATCCATAATTGATAGGCATCCGTAAAATAAGCAACAAAAGTAATTCCAGTGATCAATGAAATCAGTGCCCAGATAAAGTACTTAAATAGTCTTTTACGTATTTTCACAGCACCCCAAGGTGCTGCATCAAGTTTTTTTCTTTGCGTTGGATTACCCTCAATCCATCTTTCAATTTGAACAAACCAATCTGTCCACACGGTTTGAAAACAGAAATAACCGCAAAAAACACGTCCTGCAATTGCGGTAATTCCAAACAACATCATTGCAAGTAAAATCAGCAAGAACGACAGCATCCATATATCTTGAGGATAAACAGTGATCGAAAATAGATGAAACTGCCGATGAGGCACATCAAAAAGAATCGCTTGTTGACCATCCCAGCGCAGGTATGGCAACAATATATAGCCGATCCAGAATAGCCAGGTAAAATTTTTATAATTTCTAAAGCGCCCGGATACCTTTTTGGGGTGAATTTTTTTACCACCTAAATTCACATCAAAGTGTTCTGCACTTTCATTGTAAATTTTTTCTATATTATGACTGTTTTCTGGGTTATTTTTTTCTTCACTCACACATCTATTTCCATTGCATACTTAAAATAAAACATACATCGCCACAAACTTTTAAAATATCACCTCAAACAAAGCTGACATTTTAAAAGCACATAAACAGCAAAGGGGCAAAAATGCCCCTTTGACAAATCACAAATCTTCAGAATTATTTATCTGAATCCCCGTTTATTAATTTATACCCCTTAATAAACAGGTACGCAACAATAATCACTGAAGCTACAACAGTAAGAATTGCACCAATTACAACTGCGTCCATATGAACCTCCTAAAATTTTATTTTTAGAAAGAGAGGGGGGATATCCCCCTCTCTTTTTTACGGTCATGGATTACTCCGACTGACCTCCACCAAGAGACCAGACTTTAACGGTTAACAATTTAATATCGTTTTCAGAAAGCTTATCACCAAATGCGGGCATAACACCATTCTGAGTTCCGTCAACACCATCTTGGTTAACACCATACTTGATTGTGCGCATCACAGACTCACGATCACTGCCAAAACGCCAGATAGCATCAGTCAAGTTCGCTGAACCCATCCATTTATTACCTTTTGCATCAGCACCGTGACAAGCAAAACAACCAGCAGCCTGATAAGCATCCCAACCTTCCTGTGTTGCCTGCCCTGTTGAGGCTGCAATCACAAAGTCAGTCAAAAGGTTGATTTGGGCATCATCCAGATCATGTGCAGGCATATTACCTTTACGACCACTGGCAATTGAAGTGGCAATATCTGAAACAGTGCCACCAAACAACCAGTCATCATCAAGTAATACAGGAAACATACCGGCTATGCCCTGGCCATTTGAGCCATGACAAGCAGCACAGTTATCACCAAACAGTGCTTTGGTAGATGAGTTAGCAAAATTAAGCATTTCAGGATCATTAATGATTTCCTGAGCACTCATTGTCTCTAACTTATCAAGATAAGGCTGACGAATTGCGTCATTCTTTGCTACTGCCTCCTTATACTCACCAATCGCTGTCCAGCCAATCACTCCTTTAGTATGGTCAGTTGCCAAAGGAATTGACGGGTAAATTATAAAATACACTACTACCCAAATTGCGCTTAGGTAAAAAGCGATTGTCCACCAACGTGGTGGTGGGTTAGTTAATTCCCGAATACCGTCCCACTCATGTCCGGTATCAGGCACCTGGTTTTGGCTATTTTTTTCTGCCATGGTTATCCTCTCCAACAGTCGAGTTATCTTTCAATACAAAATCGCGATGACTTTCAAGCTTATCTTTATTTTTAGGGTTAAAAACATAAATATAAAGAATAAGCATCAAAACGCTCAGGATAATGACGGCCACCAGACCGAACCAGTCGGTATCGGTCATAGCTGCCCAATCCGTGTGAAAATACTCTTTCACGGATTCAATCATTGACGGTAATCCTTTCCTTCCTGGAAATTTACCATCGTACCCAGCACCTGCAAATAAGCGATTATGGCATCCATCTCTGTTTTACCTTGAACCGCATCAGCTGCACCATCCATATCTGCCTGGGTATAGGGAACCCCAACCATGGACAAGGCGGCCATTTTCTTTGCTGTCATCGTATGATCCAAATCTGCAGTTGCTAACCACGGATAAGCTGGCATCACTGTTTCAGGCACAACAGACTTCGGATCCATCATATGCTGATAGTGCCACTCATCTGAATATTTACCACCAACACGCGCCAAATCAGGTCCAGTACGTTTTGATCCCCATTGAAATGGATGATCGTACTTTGATTCAACCGCTAAAGAGTAGTGTCCATAACGCTGCTTCTCATCACGGAAAGGGCGAATCATTTGTGAATGGCAGGTATAACACCCTTCACGAATATAAACGTCACGACCTTCCAGTTCGAGAGCAGTGTAAGGACGAATACCATCCTCTTCCTCAGTCAGAGTTTCATAGGTACTGTCAAGATAACTTAGAGGCATAATCTCTACGATACCAGCGACTGACAGCCCCAATGCCAAACAAATAACCAAGAGCCAGACATTCGTTTCGGTCTTTTCCTGGAAAGACATTTTTTCATTGCTATTATGAGCCATTGAATCCTCTCCTCTTATGCGTTGGCTGTTGCCATATTTGTTTCACCCTTAGCACTGCGAATCGTCATCACAATGTTATAGAGCATAAGAATACCGCCTAACAGGAAGAGTGCTCCACCAATTGCGCGCATTGCATAAAATGGGTGCATTGCAGAAACAGACTCAACAAAAGTATAAACCAGGTTGCCATACTCATCTGTCGCACGCCACATCAACGCCTGCATAATGCCAGACACCCACATCGCACAGATGTAGATAACAGCACCGATTGTTGCCAGCCAGAAGTGGGCATTCATTAAAGCCGCAGAATACATTTCACGACCCCATAAACGTGTCACCATATGGTAGATAGCACCAAAAGATACCATTGCAACCCAACCCAGTGCGCCAGAATGAACATGACCCACAGTCCAGTCAGTATAATGGGACAATGCATTAACAGTCTTGATTGACATCACTGGCCCTTCAAAGGTAGACATTGCATAGAAAGCCAGAGATATGATCAAGAAGCGAAGAATATAATCATCACGTAGCTTGTGCCATGCCCCGGAAAGAGTCAATAGACCATTCAAAGCACCACCCCATGAAGGAATGATCATCGCGATTGAAATGGCCGCACCTAAAGACCCGGTCCAGTCAGGAAGAGCTGTATATTGCAGATGATGCGCACCTAACCACGCATACCCGAACATCAAAGCCCAGAAATGCAATACTGACAGACGGTATGAAAAGATTGGCATATTCGCTTGCTTGGGAACGAAGTAATACATGATTCCAAGAAAGCCTGCTGTCAGGAAGTAACCTACTGCATTATGACCATACCACCATTGAATCATCGCATCTTGAACACCTGCATAAGCAGAGTACGATTTCATCAATGAAACAGGGATGGCTGCAGAGTTAACAACATGCAGATAAGTGATCATGATCATCATCCCCAGGAAAAACAGATTGGCCACATAGATGTGAGATGTTTTTCTGATCACCAAAGTCATAATGAAGTTGATCATGTAAGAGAGCCATGAAACAGCAATAATGATATCGATCCACCACTCCAGCTCGGCATACTCTTTACCTTGGGTAAAACCTAAAGGCAATGTGACCACTGCACATACAATAACGAAATTCCAACTCCAGAAAGTGAACCAGGCTAACTTATCACTCCATAACCGTACATGACATGTACGTTGAACAATATAAAACGCGGTGGCCATTAAAGTACATCCGCCAAAAGCAAAAATAACCGCATTTGTATGTAATGGTCGTAAACGGCCAAAAGTCAAATATGGGTTATCTAAATTCAGTGCAGGCCAAGCCAGCTCTGAGGCAATATAGACACCAACAAGCGCGCCTACCACCAAGTACACAACGGCACAGATGGTAAATGCTCTAACGATATCGAAGTTGTATGTCTTTTCATCTGTTGTGATAGCAGACACGTAACCTCCCTCCATTTTTGTTTTCAAAGAAGAATAGACCCGACGAATTGGCTGTAATCAACAAGATTATTTCCAATAATCGCAAGTCCCGCCAACCCCCACATATAATGGCTGCTTTTGCATCAAGGTATAACATACCAAAACGCTCAGGAACCTTTTATATATTGAGGTGTCGAGAAAGGAGCGTACTTGATTTTAGATGGGGGTGCAAGCTTGTGACTTGCTTCACAAAACATGCGATAGACGTGACAATTTATGGGGTATAATTTATTTAAAATTTTAACTATAAAAATCACGCCCCTATACCTTACAGCTACAAAAAAACTTTCATTAAAAATATTTTCCTGCCATTTGGAATTTATCCATGAAGCTTGGCCATTGGACGAACAGTAATATCAGTCACCTCTGCTGTTCGCGGCATACAAAGCGCATGAACAATTACTTCAGCTACATCTGAGGGCTGCATTAAGCGCGCACTATCATAACTGCGGTTCTCCATCTCATGAATTGCCTCTTGCATCGGACTTGCTGTACGCCCTGGATAAACAGAAAGCACTCGAATTCCATATTGGTTTACCTCCTCTCGAAGTGCATCTGCAATCGATTTTAATGCAGCCTTGCTTGCCGCATACTGTGAAAGCCCTGCTTTTGCAGCCAAACCCGCCGTTGAATTAACAAAAACAATCTGACCCTGTTGTCGCCTCAAGGAAGGAAGCAAATATTGCGTTAATAAATAGGGTGCCCTTACATTTGTCTGATATTGCCAATCCAGTCGTTCTACCGGCTCTGCTTCCACCGTCCCCATAGCGAATACGCCTGCGCAGTGTATTAACATATCAATCTCACCAAAGTTTTTTTGCAACTGCTTCGATAAGTTATCAAGCTCCTTGTCATCAGTTAAATCCACCTCATAACATTGAGCATCAGGCATAGATTTATGCACCTCAAGCAATACATCTTTTAATACCTCAATACGCCGCCCAATCAAGCAAGGAATCCCGCCCTGCTTTGTAATTTCAAGCGCAACTGCACGGCCAATTCCGCTACTTGCCCCCGATATAACAACGGCCTTCCCCATAAGCATTTGCGCATCGCCCTGATTATGCACGATAAACTTCCCCTCTATATATTTTTTCAATCTTACCTAAGCTCAAACAATTTTCTTCCGATATTCATATCAGTAAACTACATATTCAACATGGATAGTCACAGCATGCCAACAACTACAGCGCAACCTAAAATTACACTGGACTTTTTTCTGACTTTAAAACCCATCAACAAATTATCACGTGATGAAGCAAAACAGTTTGCATCAAAGTGTACATTCATGGAACGCCCAGCAGGTTTTCAGTTACAGCAGAAAGACCAGAGCAATACATATGATTTTTTCATTATCACAGGCACTGCCGAACGGCTTGATAGTAACGGTGAAGTTAAAACTATCATTGGCGGCACTGAGTCAGCACTATTTCCCATTTTTGGGCGCACCGCAAATAATACGCCAGTTAAAACAAAGACGGATGCAAAACTTATACGGGTAAAGTCATCCCTTCTTGAAAGCATATACAAGAAGGCTCATGGTGATTCATCTGTATCAACTCAAATTTTAGAAAACGAAAAGTTATCTGCAGAGAATGCAGTCGCGGAAAATCAATTATTCGCACAGATAAATAAGGATTGCCTTGATGATAAACTGGAACTCCCCAGCTTGCCTGATGTCGCCTTACATATTCGCCAAGCCATACAAGACCCCGACAAGGGTGCAAACGATATTGCGAAAATTGTTCAATCTGACCCAGCAATTGCCACCCGACTGATTCATGTTGCCAAAAGCCCACTCTATCAAGCCGGCAATTCAATTACAGATTGCAAATCCGCAATCATACGCTTAGGTTCCACAACTGTCAGGGATATTGTCACAACATTTTCATTGCAACAATTATTCAAATCAAAATCTCCACAAATCACCAAACGTATGAAATCGCTGTGGCATCACAGCACTCATGTTGCTTCAATAAGCGCTATATTATCTAAATCAGTCAAGAATATTAACCCCGAAATAGCTATGTTAGGTGGGCTTTTGCATGATATTGGCACACTTGCAATACTCGGTTACGCTGAGCGCTACCCTGATCTGACCAAAGATAGCAACTCCCTTGATCATGTTATTGACCAGCTTCGAGGAGAAATTGGCGCAATGATTTTGCGTAAATGGGAGTTTCCTTCCGAATTACTTTCCGTTCCATTAGAAGCAGAAAATTGGCAAAGAGATTCAGGTGGCGATCCTGATTACAATGATATTGTTATCGTCGCTCAACTTCATAGCTACTTTGGCACACCTCAGGCAGCCAACCTTCCCGCCATAATAGATACACCCGCTTTTCAGAAACTACCCATCAGCGAGGAGGGCCCCGCCAAAAGTCTGGAAGTTCTTGTTGAAGCCCGCAGTGAAATTGAAACAACACGGCTATTACTTAATGGCTAACATCTGGTATTCACTAAACTTTCTTGAAAAAAAACCGTTATTATTAAGCTGTCACTCCCAACGGACTGAGTTAATCAAGATGAAAATATAGCTATTAAATGGGAAAACAACATACTGAAATGCGTATGTGCAAACTTCAACCATTCAAAAAACCGAATCAATGTGGCCTGCTTTTGCTCTGCCTTTTACTGCTTCTATGCTCCACCAGCAGCGCAGAAGGAGTTACAAAGCTCCAAAAGATCAATTCATTCATCCAAAAAAACCAGCTTTCACAAGCAGCTAAAGTACTTTCCACCATGGATCAAAGTACAATTCAGGCGGTCTATGGACATTATAACCTTGGCATTGCGCTGGTTAAGCATCAAAAAATTAAAAGCGGCATTGCACTGTTAGAGAATGTTGCGCACCGAACCGCACACAATGACGAACAACGCGCCCTAAAAAACAGAGCCCATCTCACATTAGGCCAAATCCTGCTCAAATATAAAAAACCATTTTTAGCTAAAAAACACTTCATTGAAATTCCGCCCTACAGTATATTCTATAGCGAAGCACTGCTCGGTGCCGGCCAAACAGATTTCGCTCTCAGACAATACCAGCAAGCACTTGAATCATGGTCTATACTGCAAAAGCAACCAATTAGCAGCGCTGTTTTGGAATCCTTTTATTTAATTCCAGACCTGTTATTTAAACTAGGTTTTTATGATTCATCACTCAGCGAGTACCAATATGCAATCGAGCAGTACAAGAATGCCATCCATACACTGGAATCTGCAATCACTGATCTAAACAGCCAAAATGCAATACTCACAGGAACTATTCAGCCAAGCACTCTATTTAAACCTTACATCAATTATTTCCTGGTTCCCCTATTAGCCAGCAACTCTTTTCAGCTGGAAGTCAAAAGTTTCAATAAAAAAGCACAAGCTGCCCGGAAAACACACGCAAATACCCTGAATCAATCGGCAATTTCAATATTAAAAAAACAAAAAGATCAGCTCAACAACTACCTGGCCGAAGCCTATCTCGCAACGGCTCATATATATGACAAAAAAGCTGGACGCACCTCAGGAGCGGTGCAATGAAAAAGCTATCCCTGGTTTTGTGCCTGATTATTATATTAACTGCTTGCACGAGTCCGATTAAACAAAAAAGCGGCACTTCCAACAATACAAAAAGCATGAACGAACTGACCCTGTTCAATAAGCCACTCAGAATTAATAAAAATATCACCCCAGTCGAATCACGAAACAAAGCAATCCAATACTACCAGGCCTATCTTGACCTTACTGAAAACAGCCATAAAAGACCAGGTGCAATGCGCCGCCTGGCTGACCTTGAACTTGAAAAAACGGAAGAAAAAGTTGCGCTCAATCCAGATGCTGAAACATCATCCTACCAAGCCATAAAGTATTACGAATTACTGATAAAAAATCACCCTGACTACAAACATCTGGACACTGTATTTTACCAATTGGCTCGTGCATACGACATCAATGGCGAACTGATCAAAAGCCTGCAAGCCCTTCTAATGCTGATAGAAAAAAGACCCAACAGCCAATATACAGCAGAAGCCTACTTCCGACTCGGTGATACACTATTTACGCTCACCCGATACCAGGAAGCCGCACATGCCTATAAAAAAATCATTCGATTAGGCAAATCTTCTATTTTTTATGAAAAAGCACTCTATAAACACGGTTGGAGTGAATTTAAATGGGGCCAATATCACTCTGCACAAAAATCGTTTATCAAGCTCCTCGACATCATTCTGTTTGATACAGACACATCGCTATTATGGTCCATTGCTTCACTTGCAAAAGATGCTGATAAAAAGTTAGTCGATGATATTTTCCAGGTTCTTGCCTCCAGTTTTTCTTACCAAAATGGTGCCGTATCAATCAATCAATTTTTTAGCCAGCAAGGTCGTCGTGACTATGAATTCCGCCTTTACTCTCTATTGGGTGATTTATACTTAAAACAGTACCAGGCAGAGAAAGCCGCACAAACCTACGACATGTTCATCAACCAATCCCCATACAGCATCCATACTCCGCGTTTCTTTGCAAAAAAGATTGAAGTCTATCGACAGGCAGGGCTCAGCAACAAACTTCTCTCCACAAAAATAGATTTTGTCACACGCTATGATATCAACAGTGATTACTGGACGGATCGTAACCAATCGGCACGCCACCAAATTATGGATGACCTGAAATCCAACACAGAGGAGCTCGCACAACACTATCACTCCATTGCACAAAAAACAGATAGCCCAGAAGCAGTTCGCCAGGCAATACATTGGTATCAACTATTTATTCGCAACTTTCCTGGTGACAGCAAAACAGCAACCGTTAATTTTTTATTGGCAGAATTATTTTTTGAAAGCAAACGCTACAAAGAAGCTATTGCAGAATATGAAAAAACAGCCTACAACTACCCTACTCACAAAAACTCTGCTGATGCCGGTTATGCCGCACTACTTGCTCACAAATATTATAAAAACACCCTGGGATACCAACAAAAATCGCAATGGGAAAGCAAAGCCGCTCTAAGCTCATTACGATTCACTCAAACATTTCCCCAGGATCCACGGGTAACACAAGTAACCGTTCAAGCAATAGAACAGCTCTACGCATCAGGTGAATATGAAAGCGCTATTAATGCAGCTCAAAAAATCCTTGACAAACAAGCCCAGTTAAAACCCGAATTAAAGTACACAGCGCTTACTGTGATCGCTCACTCTCAATTTGACCTGAAAAACTACGCCAAAGCTGAAACCACCTACAAAAAAATATTTGAACAACTTCCTCCAGAAGCAATCAAAAAAAGGCAACAACTAAACGAACGGCTGGCAGCCAGCATATACAAACAGGGTGAACTTCAACACAAGCAACATAGATATCGCAATGCTATCAAGCACTATTCACGCATTGAACGTACCACCCCCGGCGCCACATCCATCATTGCTACCGCAACTTTTGATATCGCAGCCAGCTACCTGGCTCTTAAAGACTGGAAAAATGCCATCCGTATTTTGGAAACTTTTCGCCAGAGCTACCCCAGACACCCCCTGCAAAATGAAGTATCCGGCAAACTCGCCGTAGCTTACATGGAAAGTGGATCCCCCCTTAAAGCCGCAAAAGAGTTTAGTGATATCACAAAAAGTGGCGGCACAGTTGAGCGAGAAGCATTATGGCTAACCGCAGACTTATATCAAAAAAGTGGTCAAAAACAGGATGCAATCATGATTTATGAGCGCTATATCACACTCTACCCCGAGCCTTTCGAGCAAGCTATTGAAGCGCACAATAGAATTGCAGCGCTTTTTAGTAATGGCGAAAACCGGCAAGCTCACCAAAGATGGCTTGAAAAAATAGTTGAAGCAGACAAAAATGCAGGAAAAAAACGTACAGAGAGAACCCGTTATCTTGCAGCACAAGCAGCGCTCACATTGGCAAAATCAACACTCGTTTCCTATCAGAGCATCAAACTGACAGAGCCACTCAAAGACAATTTATATAAAAAGAAACGATACATGCAGCAAAGCTTAAATGCCTATAGACAAATTGCCGATTACTCCGTTGCAGATACTACAACGGCAGCCGCCTACAATATTGCCAATATTTATTACGATTTCAGTCAAGCCTTGTTAAACTCGCAGCGACCCCGAAATTTAAGCGCAGAAGAGCTGGAACAATACGATATTTTATTAGAAGAACAGGCTTTTCCTTTTGAAGAAAAAGCCATTGAAGCACATATTCAAAACATTAACAGAACACAACAAGGTCTATACAATCAATGGATAGAGAAAAGCTTTTCGGCACTACGCACATTAATGCCTGCACGTTATAAGAAGCCTGAACAAAATGAAACAGCTATTAACTACTTACATTAAACCACTACTGCTTGTGGCGTTGCTTTTTACTGGATTAGCAGGTTGTAGTACTGCACCCACATCAAAAACAGCAGCACAAGCACCGACCTCGGCAGAAAATACAAAAACTTCGCCCGAAGCCGAACGTGATTTTAAACGTGCTCAAAAAGCGATGAAAATACAAAACTACCGAAAAGCTGAAAAGTTATTTACTGAAATGACCCAAAAGTATCCTGATTTTGCCGGCCCTTATGCAAACCTGGGTATTATTTATGCTCGGGATGGGCGCTATGAAGATGCGGAAAAGCAATATAAAAAAGCAATTAAACTCAATAAAAATAACCCTCTTGTTTATAATCAACTCGGTATTTTATACAGAGAGAATGGCCGTTTCAGTGAGGCTGAATCCGCTTATCAAAAAGCACTTAAACTCGATAAAGACTACGCCAATGCTCATATAAATCTGGGGATTCTCTACGACCTGTATATGGGTGACCTAAAAAAAGCGGTCAACCATTACAAACGCTACCAGGAGCTCTCTACCAAGAAAGATAAAAAAGCCGCGATCTGGATACTTGATCTCCAGCGCAGAATCAAAGAAGAAATGTCAAAAGGTTGAATATAGCCATGAAAATAATAAAGCCATCACTCTTGCTAATTTTGCTACTCGCTCCTTTTAGCAGCAGCTTTGCAAATGATACGCCCGGAAAAAACTCCATAAATCACGAACTGCCTACCGTTTCATATATTATTCCCTGGAAATCCCCTCCTATGAGTAAAATTGCAGGTAAACCACTCGAGAGCCTGACCAACAAAGACGTACTTCAACCACTCGATAGAGAGGTTTTTCAACGACAACTCAAATATTATAATTTGTTTAAAAATGAATACATAAATCAAGACGTAACAAAATAATGTTGAGTATAATGCCCATTTTTTTAAATCAATAAACTAATTTAGATTCAGGAGATCAATATGGATGCCTTCACAGCCATTGTGCGTTTTTTGCAAGAAGGTGGTGCGTTTATGTATCCCATCATACTGATTTTAGCTGTAGGCCTTGCTATTGCAGTAGAACGCTACCTCTATCTTACATCCATTAAAAACAAAAACAAAAAAGTATGGCAAGCTCTCATGCCTCAACTTAAATCAGGTGCTTACGATAAAGCAGCTAACATCGTCGTCAAATCAAAAACAGCCATGGCAAGCATCGTAGCGTATGGTTTAGCGCGCCTGCAAACCTCTCAGCACCGAGATGATATTGAAACAGCCATGGAAGAGGGATTGATGGAAGCGATTCCCAAAATCGAAAAACGCACTCACTATCTGGCAACCCTGGCCAACATTGCCACACTCATGGGTCTTTTGGGTACGATTATCGGCCTGATCCAGGCATTTACTGCGGTCGCTCAAGCCGATCCTGCCCAAAAAGCTGATCTACTCTCTTCAAGCATCTCTATTGCAATGAACACAACAGCATTTGGTTTGATTGTCGCAATCCCCCTGCTTTTGATGCACGCTTTTTTACAAACAAAAACAACAGATATCATTGATAATCTGGAGATGGCTTCAGTCAAGATTCTCAATATAATCACCACCAATGCCCGCCGCAGCGCAGCAAATAAAAGACCACAATAATGAAAAAGCGTTTACGCCGGCATGGCAAAGAACCTGCTGACCTGGATATCACCGCATTCATGAACTTGATGGTCATTCTAGTACCATTCTTGCTGATTACCGCGGTATTTTCCCAGATCACAATTCTTGAACTTAATCTGCCTCCTGCAGACACTGTCAATACTGAGAGTGATAAAAAGCCGGAATTTTTACTGGAGATTATTATTCGTCCAAATGCACTGGAAGTCTCTGATCGCCCTGGCAGGCTGATAAAGTCCATTCCGCTAAAGAGTGGTAAACATGACTACAAAGCACTGAGCGAATTATTAAGCATCTTGAAAGCACGATTCCCAGGCAAACAGGAAGCGATGATCCTCTCTAGCCCGGACACCTCTTATGACACATTAATCCAGGTCATGGATAGCACTCGAATGGTCGAGATTTACCAGGCGGGTTCTGTTGTACAGGCTGAACTTTTTCCAGATATATCACTGGGTGACGCGCCATGAAAATGTCCAAACGTGCTCGCCGCATGGAACGGCACCACAAGCGAAGCCATCAAGGAAAAATCAACCTGGTTTCGCTAATGGATATCTTCACGATTCTTGTTTTTTTTCTATTGGTTAATTCATCAAATGTTGCCGTACTTCCCAGCACAAAAGACTTAAAACTTCCAAAAGCCTCAATTGAACAGCTCCCTAAAGAGACCCTTGTGATTGTCGTTACCCAACATGATATTTTAATTCACGGCAAAAAAGTTGCTTCTATTAATGATGTAATGAAAAGCCAGGAAAATATGATCAAACCACTGCAAAATGAACTTAATTATAACGCCGCACGATCCATGAAAAACCAGCCAGAAGGCCAACCTTTTATAGGTGAAATTACTATTATGGGTGACAAACAGATTCCTTACTCACTGCTTAAAAAGATTATGGCCACATGTTCGCGCTCCGGTTACAGCAATATCTCATTGGCTGTCGCTAAAAAAATGATAAAGAAACAGGGCTAATCAAAACGTGGCGACATATACTCCTTACGAATTATCATGGACAACCAGTGAAGCTGATGAACGCAGCTTCCAGAAGCTTGTCGCTGTTTTTCTGGTTCTATTTTTGATTTTCAGTATTGCCGTATCCCACATTCCTGTTCCCAAACAGGATCGTTCACAAACGGAAAAACTTCCACCTCGTTTAGCCAAGATGATTCTTGAGCAAAAAAAAGTCATCTTACCTCCCAAACCTGAAACCAAAATAGAAAAGCCCGAGATAAAAAAAGAGGAGCCTAAAAAGGAAGAGAAGAAAAAAGAACCTGAGAAAAAGCCTGAAAAAGAAAAAATTGAAAAAAAAGAGCCGCCCAAGCCCAAGCAAAAAACGCCTGAGCAACGTATTGATGCCGCTCGCAAAAAAGCAGCAAGTTCAGGGTTACTTGCATTTTCAGACGACCTTGCTGACCTTAGAGAGACTCCAGCGCTTCAAAGCAACAAACCACTCCTGACATCACAGCCTCAAAGCGCAAACGTAGAACGATCCATGATGACCGCCCTGGCCGGAAAAAGCAGCGGTGGAATCAATACAAATCAGCTTTCCCGCAGCACTGGAGGTGTCCAACTTTCTGATCGCTCCACGACGGTGATCGAAAGCCCTGTCGAACGTGCAGCCCGCGATGCTGCTTACAAAAAACCGAAAAAACAAATTACTAAAAGGGAACGCTCCAAAGAAGCGGTTACTCTTAAAATCAGACAGCATGAAGGTGCAATTAACTCTATTCACCGGCGAGCATTGCGATCCGACCCAACCTTGCAAGGCAGAGTTAATGTTGAAATTGTGATCGCACCGTCAGGAAAAGTGACAGAAGTCAAAATTCTCTCCAGTGAATATCAATCAAAAGAGATCTTGAAAAAAATTATTTCACGTATAAAGTTTATTGATTTTGGTGCGGAAAATGTAAGTGAATTCACGATTCAATATAACTTCGATTTTCTACCCACTTAATCCCAAACATAGCTAACGAATAAGTTTGATGTGCGCAATATCATCCTGAATATTCAACCATACCTTATCAGCAGTTAATGCAATACATTGATGCTTTCTGGCTGTCGCCAAACATGCTCTATCTCCAAGCGATAGTCCGTATTTGGCAGTCACCGATCTCATTCCTCCAGCAGAAATTGCGACATCCCGATCATAACTTAACGTAGCTATATTCATCTCTTTAAAAAGATCAAAAATTTCATTCTCTGGCATACCCAATTTATTCAGTACACTGGCCGTCTCTGCCAAATTTACAGCAGATATAGCACTCACAGATAAGTATTTTGAAACAACCTCTGCCCCCGATTCGTTTTGCAGTAAAGCAAGTAATGAGGAGGCATCTAAAATATACTTAACGCTCATTAGAAAATTCATCTTTTCGCTCGTCAAAAAGCATTTCTACGAGATCATCGCCAGGCTTAAGGTATTTAGCAACTCTCTCTTGAGCATCTTTAATAGAACAATCTATCGGCGAAATTTCGATATGACCCTCTTTTATCGCAATCATCACCCCTTCACCCTCTTTTAATCCCAATGCTTTACGAAATTTAACAGGTATCACTAACCTGCCAGACTTTCCTATTGTCACTAATTGATTCATTATTCGTATCGCTACATTAACTTTTTGACTATCCACAGTATAGTGGCATAATTAAAATCATGGCAATTTTTTATTTTTGCCATTAAATAAAATAGAACAGACAAATAAAACATGACACAACTAAAATATACTATGGGTATTCCCATACTGATTTATATCGCAGCATTCGTCATTGTTGTTGCTGGAATGCAGGCGGCCAAGCCCATTATCATTCCTTTT
Organism: Gammaproteobacteria bacterium; assembly: GCA_015490755.1. Lineage (GTDB taxonomy): Bacteria > Pseudomonadota > Gammaproteobacteria > JAADGQ01 > JAADGQ01 > S141-38. The sequence continues at coordinate 12,412 of WFXF01000041.1, read as the reverse complement.
TTACTCTCGATATTTATTGCTATTATTAGCGCACCGCCTCTATTCTGGTTAGAAAACCGTGGACTTCCGCGGTCACTTGCCATGATTGTTGTCATCACATGTGTGATTACCGTTGTGCTGGGATTAGGTGCACTTATTGGCTCTTCACTCAAAAACTTTTCAGCAGACCTGCCCTTTTACCAGGAACGTCTCACTGAACAGATGACACATTTAAGAGAGTGGGTTGAAAGGTTTGGGTTTGAAATATCACTGGAAGCATTAACCACTGCGTTTGATCCTGCCGTTGCAATGAAAATCGCAGCTCAAACACTCAATGGTCTGGGTGGAGCCTTAGGCAATGCTTTTTTAATCCTGTTAACTGTTGTTTTTATTCTATTTGAAACCTCCAGTTTTCCAAGAAAACTGCGTATCGCACTGGGTGATAAAAAAGATTCACTTGTCCCTTTTCAAAAATTCACATCAACAGTAAAAAATTACCTGGCCATAAAAAGTATGGCAAGCCTTTTGACTGCCGTTTTAATCACCATCTGGCTTATCATTATTGGCGTTGATTACCCACTGCTTTGGGGCTTGCTGGCATTTATGCTCAACTTTGTCCCTAACATCGGCTCAATTATTGCCGCCGTTCCAGTCGTACTGCTTGCATTAATCCAATTAGGCACAGGCGCGGCAATTAGCGTTGCAATCGGATTTTTAGTCGTCAACACGATCGTTGGCAATGTATTAGAGCCACGTTTTATGGGGCGTGGAATGGGATTGTCCCCCTTGGTTGTATTTTTATCTCTGGTTTTTTGGGGATGGATACTAGGCCCTGTAGGAATGTTTCTTTCAGTACCGCTGACAATGACCGTCAAAATTGCATTAGACAGCCGAGATGAAACTCACTGGCTTGCCGTATTACTAGGAACGGCCGATTCAGAAGAGGCGGCTCACAATCAGGCGCCCTCCTCTTCTAAATCAACTTCATAAGCTACCATAAATCGATCATCCCACATACAAATCACCCATAAGTAAGCTGCAAACAACACAAGGAAACTTACAAACTCAAAGAAAATATGAGCACCTCAATGCCTTGTAATTTTATTTCATTATCTGTTATTGCTATCATAATCACTTACATATAACCCAATCAAAGTTTCATTATTGACATAATAACCGCAAAATAAACCCACAACCTTTATACAGAAAACACCTATAAATATGGGTGAATAGATTTTTCCAACAGAACCGGTCAAATTAAATATCAGCGCTTTCATGTAAATGTTTTAAATCTTCCGCAATACGTTCATCGGAGAAAAAAGTCGCATAGGATCATCAGTAAAACTGTGAAAGAAATCAAACCGTTGATAAAACTTCAATGCATCCTCATCCAAGACATCCAGGATCAGCCCGTAGACTGGAAGCCCTTCATCGCACAATCGTACCGTATGACGTAAAGCACTAATTAAAGACTTTTCGCCCAGCCCTATTGCTTGATAATTAACATCTACTGCTAATCGGCAAAGCAGAGCAACGGGCACAGGGTAGCGTGGCAAACTTTGCGTGGTGGGGATCTCATACTGGCAAACAGTGGAAGCCGCCAAAGTGTAATAAGAAGCAATCGGCCTTTTGCCTGCTACGGGTTCATCAACGGTTAGAACCAACGTCCGGCTCAATCCTGATTTTGCGTGTTTAATTGCAAACCGTGATAAAAATTGGTTCATCTCTGGTTTGCCGCAATTAAAGGCCTTAATTAAATGTTCAGCTTTATTAATCGGAACAAATGACTGACAGAGCACTAATTAAAAGCCCTCTTCATCAAGGCGCTTGGCAGCATCCTTGATTGCTTGACTAGGTTCGTGCTCTGCATCACAGATCGCCATGAAGTTATCGAACTGTTCGTTAGTTAATTGAATTTCCGTGTAATACTTCAGTGTTTTAGGCGCATCTTCACGAACTAATCTTGCTAAATAGTCAGTAAGGGTGACACCACTAACCAACGCTGCACGCTCCGCTAAATGCTTTATCTCAGGCATAAATCTCGCCTCTACTCGTTCGGTTTTTCTATTCATAAATATATCCTTGAGATACTAACAACTAGGAGCTTGTCCGAGAATGGAAGTCGTAGCGAGGGAAAGCCATTTTGAGGCAGGTTTGGTGTAAATTTGAGGCGAATAGTTGTTCTATTTAACGAAAATTTACACCAAATATGGCCGAAATGGATTTTCCGCAGTAGACTTTTCATTCTCGGACAGACTCCTATATACGCTATGATATACGTCTGCTAGCCGTACAACAACCTTTAGCATTGGCCAAAACCTATGATCCTTCAACAATTTTAAAAGCTGAAAGGCTCTTCCATTTATGGATGGCTATTCTTCTTTCATCATATTGACATAATAACCATGAACTAAAGCCGAGGAATTGTGACTTGCCCTATTGTTGTAAACTCGCATAATTTATACCTCATAATAATTATGGTTGTTTAAGTATGACGGTTTAACTTGTCACTACAATGCGCCTCTTGAGATCGTTTGAACCGAAGCAAAATTTCTACGTCATAGTTGCAGAAGTGATGAAGTGCACGTTCCTAAGCACCACAATCAAACCCCTTCTTCTTCCAAATCAACTTCATAAGCCATCATGAATCGATCATCCCACATACACATCGCCCACAGGTAAGCTGCAAACAACACAAGGAAGCTTACGAAATATAGATAAGCCTCAACATGCCAAAGACTTCCCATGACGGCAAGCCCACCGAACAGAGCTGAAATACCACAAATTATTAATACAGATTTATTCACACTGAAACCAGAATCCAATAAAACATGATGCAGATGATCTCTTCCACCCGCACATGGTGATTCGCCACGCCTCAGCCTGCGAATAATCAAACATAATGTATCCAGCAATGGTACAGCCAAAATCCAGACAGCAGCAACAGGCTCCATCACTTTCGACTCACCCTGAGAAAGTGTAATCGCAAACCAGCATAGAGCTCCCCCTAAAAACATACTGCCAGCATCCCCCATGAACACAAGCGCCTGTTTTCTTTTACCAATTCTCAAATTAAACAGAAGAAACACAGCCGCAACACTGGCCAACAGCAATAAAATCAAGCCATTACCACTCTGCCCACCTAAAAAGGCAAAAATACTCATCAAAGAAAATGCCAACACAGCCAACCCACCTGCTAATCCATCAATGCCATCGGACATATTAAATGCATTAATAACCCCAACAATTGCAACGATAGTAAATGGCACGGCCCAATCTCCTAACAGAATAGAATCACTGCCAGTTAAAGCACCAAGATCCTCAATCACGACCCCACCCCAAACAACTATAATGAATGCAGCAATAAACTGAACGATGAAGCGTATACGTGTAGAGAGTGATTTATAATCATCAATCGCGCCAACAACGATGAGCAAGGCAGAGGCTGCCAGAAAAGCAAAAAACAGCGGGTCACTTACGACCCCCCAAAGCAGAACTGTCAGCACAAAACTAACAAACATGGATATACCACCCACCAGAGGGACTTGCCCACAATGAGCTTTACGAGAACAAGGGTGATCGACGAAACCGATACGTATTGCTAGCGCACTGAGTGACCAAATAAACAACCCTGTTGTGATTGCTGCAAAACAGTAGATGATGAAATTTTGCATTGCATCCTTGCCTTAAAATTTAGTTTATTAGATATATTTGAAGTTTGTATCGTCAGAAGATAAAAAAAAATTATTATTTGATTCGAAAATCAAACCTATTCAGAAGCGAGCATACACTTAAATACTTCAGAAAATTGTACAATGGCCGAAGATTTAACCTGACAATAAAAATATATAATGTTCATAACAGGATGGTCTATTATTATCATGGAAATGGATATAATGCATACAATGAAAAAGCGCTTATTGGTTCTGACTCCACGTTTTCCATACCCGGTTATCGGCGGTGATCGACTGCGCATTTATTATGTTTGTAAAGAGCTTGCAAAGAGCTTTGACTTAACGTTACTTTCATTATGTGACAAAAAAAGTGAGCTAAACCTATCTATCAATGATCACGTATTTAAAGACATTCACAGAGTCTATCTTCCCAAGTGGCATAGTTATTTAAATTCTCTTGTAGCACTACCTACAAAAACTCCACTTCAGCTCGCCTATTATAAAAGTCAAAAGTTCAAAAAAATTGTCGATAAACTTTTGCCTTCACATGACGGTGTGCTGTCCCATTTAATTCGAACGGGTCAATATATTGAATCCAACCCATATAACAAACCTAGCTTTTTAGAAATGACTGATGCAATTTCTCTTAATTACAAACGTGTTCAGGAATTAAAAGAGAAAAAAGGGCTAAAACAGTGGATATATAATCTGGAAGCTTCTCGTCTTGAGAAATATGAAAAAGCATGTATCCATAATTATGACTCTGTTACTTTAGTTTCAGATATTGACCGACAACATCTTACAAAATACCCAAACCCTAATATCAATATTATTAGCAATGGAGCTGACTTTTCCCAACTCACTTACATAGGGGCCACTCCCAAGAGTCGATTAATTGTTTTTATTGGAAATATCATCAGTGTTCAAAATCAAGATGCCTGCCAATACTTTATTGATTCAATACTCCCTTTTTTAAACAAAAAAGAGAGATTTACATTTCGCATCATTGGAAATATTCACCCAAGTACTCGCACTCACTTTGAAAAATATTCAAACGTAGAAGTGACAGGAAAAGTTAATTCTGTCTCCGATGCCGCACGAGGGGCTTTATGTGGAGTCTGCCCAGTCAGAATTGGTGCAGGAATTCAGAACAAAATACTAGAATATATGTCCATTGGATTGCCAGCGATTACAACAACAATGGGAAAAGAAGGAATTAATGCAATTCCTGACAAAGAAATTCTAATTCGTGATACCCCAGAAGAGTTCTCTAATGCAATATACGACCTGCAAAGCCAGCCAGACTTATTAAAACGAATTGCAGCATCAGGATATGCATATGTTCAAAAAAACCATCAATGGGATCATATCCTGGAAAGTTATACGAACAATATTCGTTATCACCTCAATAGAAGTGAAAATATCAGGCCCATCAACTTATCCACACCGATGGGAGAGCTTAATGTTGAATTAACATAGCTGCTTTTTTCTTTACAGTAACGTCTCTTTCCAAAAAGATTTCATTTTGGAATTCACGTTATCTGGGTGATACAAACAAACCTGGCTTTCACCCGCTCTTATTAGTTTTTCAGAATAGTCATCATCAAACATCACCTGGCTCAGAGCCTCAGCCATATCACTAATAGATAGAGGATCCACAAGCAATCCCGCCTCCCCTGCAACCTCAGGAACAGCAGTTCGATTACTGCAAACGACTGGAGCACCGCTCGCCATCGCTTCCAGCAAAGGGATTCCAAAGCCTTCAAAAAGTGATGGAAAAAAGAATACCCGGCATTCCAGATATAATTTTTTCAACTCATCATTCGATTTACGCTCTAATAACTCAACACTTTCACTCACTCCAACTGCAGATGCCAGCTTATAGAATTTTTTATGATATTGCGGCGCAACACCAGCAATTTTCAAGATTACTTTTTGCTCATGATTATCTTTTGAAAAGAGTGAAAAGGCCTCAATTGCTCGTGCCAGATTTTTGCTTGGCGCTTCTCCCGCAACGCACAACACATATTTTTTCCTATTTTTCAGATCAACCTTTTCACTATCGAACCACTCTTTATCTATTGTATTGGGTAAAACAGTGATATTTTCAGAAGGGATATGATAGGAATTTATTAATTTTTTACGTGTATATTCAGAGACCGTTACGATTTTATCGGCTCTCTTTAATACCTTGGGCAACACCCACCTTCTATATATCCTTCCCAGGTTTTGATAGATAGAAACGGATGGGGGCAATACGCTCAGCGGCTCCATGAAAATCAAATCATGCACTACAAGTATTAACTGGCAGTTTTTTAAAGCCCTGATCGGCCCCGTGTTATAAGGGCAAACTAATACCTTAACACCACTTTCCTCGACATAATCAGGGAGTATTTTTTGTTCCCAATAAGGGAAAAATGAAGGCCCTCTGAATACGACTGGAAATTCGTCATCATGAACTTCCTTGCTACATAATCCAACGAATGGAGAGGAAGATGCTTTCATGAAAAAGCGAGCAAACTTCCCCATTCCCCGATAGCTGCCTACCGTCCAGCGCGCATCAAATGCAATTTTTAATTTATTATTTTCCAAAGAACAGCTCTCTACAGCTTATAAATTAACGGGCAGCCCATTCAGAATATCATCGACAATAGAGACCAATTCCTTTCCCCCACCCTTGTAAATCAGATCGCCCAGCAAAGACAGTAGTTGGTAATCTAAATCAAGTTTAACCCGAACCAATTTCAACAAATCAGCATTATCAACAGGTTTATTCTCATCACTACGATTTGGAGAAATTGATGCCGCAAATTTTAAAGCAATAGCAGCCTCAATGGTTGGAACTTTTATAGTATACTTTTTTGCCTGCAATGCAATGCAATATTTTTGTACAATTTCTCGAAAAAGGGGGAAGCCATCTTTCATAACGCTATGTAACTAATATTATCAATACCGAGCTGACGCAATTCTGATAATGATTCTCTTGCTTCAGTAATAGCGCTCTGTAATATTTGCCGAGCAGCTTCTTTAGCATCAGTCAGTGTTGAATAAGAATCAGCAGTACCTTTTGGAACTTCCCTGATAATAGGTTTGCAAGGGTTGATCGCTATAACCAAGTAGCCTACATCAGACTCTGCATAAGGATCATTCACTAATTTCACGGGTTTAGTTGCATCAATGATTTTATCCAGCACTTCTTGAGTAATGTTCTGAATATACTTAATGGACTGTTCATTTTTAACAACTTCGATTGATTCTGATGCCATAATTTTGTTATCTGCTTAATTCTCATAAGGATGGATAAGCCGCACTTGGGGAAAGTAGGTTTTATATTTGGTCATGCCCCGAGTAACCAACCCAAGTTGTGATACCGATGCATGAGCACCAATAAAAAAATCCGGCAAGGGTGATGTTTTTATACCTTTGTTTTTTCTATATTTCAAATACGCTTTGCCGGTTAGAAACAAGGCTTCTCTCGGTAATTCCAATACCTTAATACTCAATACATCAATAGCACTTTCAACTTCTTCAACTCGATCGAAACCAATGGATACTTCTGTATATACAATTGAATTGATGTACAGGGTATTTGTTTGACTATATTTTTCTAAGGTAGCTTCTGACCAATCAGCCCAACTTTCATCATTGGTGAAAAGATCAAGTAATACGCAGGAATCAACTAAAATGCCATTCATTATGAATCCCTTGTCAAACTCATAATTTCATCAGTGGACATCTTTGATGAAGCGATTCCTCGAAGTTTTTTAAATTTTCTGGTGACATTAGGCAAATTGGTTTTTACGATATAAAATCGACCACCATCTTCGATAAAATCAACTTCTGTTTCGGGAGATATACCTAAAGCTTCTCTCACCCCCCTAGGAATTGTGACTTGTCCCTTTGTTGTAACTCGCATAATCAATACCTCGCGACAGATGTAATACCAATATAGTATTACCCTAAGGATTTTGCAAGCTTTTGGAATCCCCCTGTGTCAGCATAGGATGTCCGGCGGTTTGATTCTTAAATATAACTACCAGGGGACGGAAAGTGAATATGAAATGCCACGCTATACAGAAGAGTTTAAAGCGCAGATTGTCCGCAAGATGATGTCTTTGAGGAGACTGAAATTAAAGACGAAGCAGCGTAGAAAAATGGACAGGTATCTTGACAAACGTCGCCGGCAGGCAACTGCCACCGATGACCCGGTGACGTCGGGTAACCGGCGTTCCTACTGCGACGGCGTTATGCCTTCATTGAGATCGCCTCAAGAATTGAGTTTGAGTGACGATAACATATATGTTATGTTTAGCTGATGAATTGGAGCATAGAATATTACAGCCAAAAACTTGAAGAAGAGATACTGAAGCTTCCTGATGGCCTTTTAGCTCGGTATTTTCATCTAACAGACTTAATGCTTGAGTTTGGTTCTAATCTTGGTATGCCTCATACGCAGCCTATAGATGATGGTTTGTTAGAGTTACGAGTAAAAGGCAAGGAAGGGATAGCACGGATATTCTATTGTACAAGAGTTGGAAAACGGATTGTCATGCTACATGTGTTCATTAAAAAAACACAGAAAATTCCAAAGAAAGAGTTAAAGCTGGCAACTCAGCGAATGAAAGAGGTGTTAAGTGATGAATCATAGTCAATTGAAAGAAAAAGCATTAAAAAAGCAATCAGTTCGAGAAGAATATGAAGCATTGGAGCCTGAATTTAGCTTATTACGAGAAATGCTAAAAGCACGTAATGATGCAGGATTAAGTCAAGCAGATGTAGCTGAACGTATGGGAACTAAGCCACCAGCAATTACTAGGCTTGAGTCTTCATTAACTAGTGGCGGTCATTCACCTTCAGTTGCTACCCTCAAAAAATATGCTGAGGCAGTTGGTTGTCATTTAGAAATTAAATTTGTTCATTGATAATCATGGCATAACGAATAAGGTTAGGTCAGCCTTGTCCAATATAAAATGAGTCTGAACTCGGTGCATGATTCCATCATGAAATGAGTTTAAAGCGCCAAAATTGATTAAAAGTCGTTCATCATCAACAGATGATAAAGACGATTATGAAACTTGAAGAACTCACCACCATTGAACAGCTGTCCCAGTTTCTAAATGGTACCCAAGCGGTTATCTTTGCCTTAACACGGTAAAGACTGAGCGTTATAAATGGATACAGCATGAGCTGACAAGGTTCGACATACATAATGTTAAGCCGTGCTCACAAAGGTATATTTATTCGTTTGTAGTGGCCAAGTAAAACCGGACATCTATGCTGACACAGGGGGCCCAACCCAGATGCTTGGTTCTGATACCATTCGAATGAAGCCTTCACCTCGTTCTCTATATCTGGGTGAAATATGATATTAGGCATTTTACTGTTTTATTTTGTTTATAATTTCATTCTAGGAAACACCTTGTACAGCACCTGATTCAAGTTCAGCAAATCTTTGCTGGGCTAGCTCTCCCCAAGCATGATCCACACTGTCATCATGCTTTACTTCGAGTGAAGAAATCAGACAATGAGCGACTAACGCTTTTTCACCAGAGGAAAGGCTCTCAATATTTTCAATGACTTGTTTTAATGCTGTTGACATATTTAGCCTCCTATAACCCTATCTATAATTTAATTTTAGCATATGGAGCTAATTCAGTGTGCTCCTTAACTATCTTTATTGACCTTCATCAATCAAAAGGGTCATTCATCGATCACCTCAATTTAGAATATCTTTAATAACCTGGAGTGTTTTTTCTGCCATAATTTCCTGAGTAAACTTCTCTTCTATTCGTTTTCTGGCTGCTTGCTTCATTCTTTCAGCCATTTCATTCTCTGTCTGTAATTTTATCAAAATTCTGCTGAGTAATTCTGGGTCATCTCTATCCAGATAATACCCCTCAACACCTTCCCTTATCACCTCAGGGACTCCACCTACTTTTGTTGATATGATCGGTAATCCTGAAGACATCGCCTCCAATATAGCAAAAGGCAACCCTTCATTTTTTGACAACATCAAACAGACCGATGCCTCTCTATAAACAGGAGCCATATCATTAATCTGGCCTAAAAACTCAACCCTGTTATGCACACCTAAATGATGCGCCTCCTGCTCCAGCTCTTTTCTCAAAGGGCCATCACCGGCCAGTTTCAGATATAAATCTGGAACATATTGTAATGCTCTAATAGCCAACAGCTGATTTTTATTGTGATTTAATGCACCCACCATCAGTGCAATGAATTTGGATGGTTTATTTTTTGAAGGAAAAAATATAGCTGGATCGACACCGTTATAAATAGTGATTATTTTTCCATGAGCATAAGATAACGGCAAGGTTGAATCGCTCACCCTGATCACCTTATCTACATTTTTTAACAACAGCCGAAGAATGAATTTACGAAATAGCTGCTTATATAACCCGCTCTGCTTATCTTCAACATTACTGTGCTGAACATAGACAACAGGAGTTTTTACACCCATAAAACCGAATGTAGCAAGCGCCACCAGGTAGAGCGCTCTATTACCATTTAATAAAAAGCAATCTACATCACCTGTATTTTGCAGAACCTTTCTTATATTACGTCGGTTTTGCAATGCAAAAGAGCCACTTATTCGATAAACAGGCTTAAACTTTTCATCAGACACATCACCAATAGAGCCGACCAAACCAAACTCAATAGATCCTCTTAGTGCATGAGCCAGATTTATTAGATACCGCTCCTGCCCACCAAAAACTGATGAAAAATTAAATATGAGTGCTTTCATATAACACGCTTAAAAATGTACCTTTAGGTTTTATACCATTCGAATGAAGCCTTCACCTCGCTCTCTATATTCGGGTGAAATATGATATCAGGCATTTTATTGTTTTATTCTGTTTCTAATTTCATTCCAGGAAACACCTTGTACAGCACCTGATTCAAGTTCAGAAAATCTTTGTTGGGCTAGTTCTCCCCATGCTTGATCCACACAGTCATCATGCTTTACTTCGAGTGAAGAAATCAGACAATGAGCGACTAACGCTTTTTCACCAGAGGAAAGGCTCTCAATATTTTCAATGACTTGTTTTAATGCTGTTGACATACTCAGCCTCCTATAACCCTATCTATAATTTAATTTTAGCATGTCGATGCCATTAATTCTTTTCGGAACATAACGCCACGTCCAATGGAGCTAATTGTTAATTCATTCTAGATTCCCTCACTGCATCAAGTATGTCCTGGGTTGAAGCTTTTGTTTTTATTCCAGGAACATCAAATGGGGATTTTTCATCCTCTTTTTTTGATACAAGAGAAAATATCGCCCCGTCTCTTCGACGAATTTCGACCTCCTCTCTTTGGGCAATTTTTAATAGCTTTGATAGATTTTGACGTGCTTCTGAATAAGTAAATACTTTCATTCTATTTACTCCACTAATTTAATGCTTAGGTCTCGTGCAACTTGCTTCATACGCTTATCAAGCGTTATTAAGGGAGACGACAGTTGTTTTGCACACTGCAAAAAATAAGCATCATATGCATAAATATTGTAATCAAGCGCTAACTTCAACGCTTGCTGAATATCTACAGAAACCAACCTGACAGGAATTGAACTCACTGCACCATATGCTGCCAATGCTTCTTTATGAGAGAGTTGTTTTCGCTTAACCATTGCCGTTAAAGCGTTCCCAAACTCGTAAGGAAGTATCTCGGGAGAAACAGCGCTAGTTTCTGATGTGAGCTGGATGATGTTATCTTTTTCTGGCTCTTCTAACACCACAGCCAAAAAAATATTTGTATCTGATACGATATTCATGACGACAATTGTACAACTTCAAGGCAATTTGTCAAGGAGGGTAACATGGCAAAATAGGGTTTATAGCGGCTCCAGTATTATGCGTTAATCAGCAACCCAGTTTTCAATAGAAAGATCAGGAACTCTTTCAAATTCACGAATGTTATTTGTAACTAATACCGCATTCATGCTGCGAGCATGAGCGGAAATCAAGAGGTCGTTATTACCAATTAATGTTCCTTGTTTTTTCAAGAGTGCTCTAATAAATCCGTAATGTCTTGCAGCATCTTCACCCCAAGGATCAATGAGCAATCTCTGAGTGAATATATCAAGCTGCTCCCATCTTGCTTCACGCATTGAGCTGTCACCATTTTCTATGCCGTAGCAAAGCTCTCCATAAGTTACAGAAGATATGCAAATATTTTTTATGGCCTTGAATTTATGCCTTAATTTATCGGAGTGATTTTTTAATACATATATACATATATACATATATTTGTATCAAGCATGTACATTAATCAAAATCTCGCTCTTGAGGTTGGCCATCAAGTCGGTCTTTCAAAAAATCATCAGCAAAGGCGGTTTCAGAATCAAAAAACTCGTCCCATGTTGGTTTTTTCTCCGTAATTATTACGCTTGAGCCTTGCTTTGTAATGTAAACCTCGTCACTATCAAAACGATATTCTTTAGGCAGACGCACAGCCTGGCTTCAGCCATTCATAAATATTTTAGCTATTTGGAGTTCCATCAGGCGCTCCTATTTTTTTGGTATATATCTTCAAGTACATATTGCTAGCTTGCAAAATCAAGCCAAGGTGTATCTTATGTATTTAAAGAAAACTCAATATCCACGCCCAAAGGACGTGGGATTGCAAAAACCCCCTCGAAGGGGGCCAAGCTGTCCTTCATAGAAGGCAAGCTTGAGAATTGAACCACCAAATTTAAACTAATTAGCTAACCATTAATCATCTTGGTACTTCACATATTT
>WFXF01000040.1 GCA_015490755.1 Gammaproteobacteria bacterium | reverse complement strand
AATGAAAAGTCTACTGCGGAAAATCCATTTCGGCCATATTTGGTGTAAATTTTCGTTAAATAGAACAACTATTCGCCTCAAATTTACACCAAATCTGCCTCAAAATGGCTTTCCCTCGCTACGACTTCCATTCTCGGACAGCCTCCTAGCCCTGGTGTATTGCTCATTCGACGCAATGACGTGCACCCTTTAATTGACCGCTTTGTGAAAAAATAGATAATCATTCTATTCTCTGGTGGGGTACTAGGGTAGAATTCAGCATTTTGATTCAGAATTTGTAAAACTTTATGTCGATAACGGTTCAAGCAGTTCGTGGAATGCACGATATTTTACCCGCTCAAACGCCGGGCTGGCAGTATTTGGAAGATACTATGCGGCGCATACTTGGTGCTTATTCGTATGATGAAATTCGTTTCCCGATTCTTGAAAAAACGGATCTGTTTAAGCGCACTATCGGTGAAGTGACTGATATTGTAGAAAAAGAGATGTATACCTTTGATGATCGTAATGGCGAGAGTTTAACGCTACGTCCTGAAGGGACAGCCGGTTGTGTACGAGCCTGTCAGGAGAATGGTTTGCTGCATAATGAAGTCAGACGGTTGTGGTATATGGGGCCGATGTTTCGTTATGAAAGACCGCAGAAAGGGCGGTATCGTCAATTTTATCAAATTGGTGTTGAAACGTTTGGTATGAATGGTCCGGATATTGATGCTGAACTGATTATGATGACGGCACGCTTGTGGCGTGAGCTGGGTTTAAATGATCTGGAATTACAAATTAATTCATTAGGTACAGCGGCATCACGAAATGAGTACCGAACTCATCTGGTGGCTTACTTTAAGGCCCATCAGGATCAACTGGATGATGACAGCTTGCGACGTCTGGAATCAAATCCGTTACGGATTCTCGATAGTAAAAATCGGGATATGCAAAATTTAATAGAGGAGGCTCCCAAACTGTTTGATTTTCTTGATAGTGAATCAACCTTGCACTTTAAACAGCTAAAGCAATTATTGGATACCGCCGGAATTAACTATAAAGTGAATACACGTCTGGTGCGAGGGTTGGATTATTACGGGAAAACAGTTTTTGAGTGGGTTACGACTCGCTTGGGCGCACAAGGTACAGTCTGCGCTGGTGGGCGTTATGATGGGTTAGTTGAACAGTTAGGTGGTAAAGCAACACCCGCAGTTGGCTTTGCAATGGGTGTGGAGCGTTTGATTGCATTACTGGAAGAGTCGAGCCAGGCAAAAGTGGATTCTGTGGATGCGTATATGGTATTGATGGGGGATAACGCTATAAAACAAGGGTTATTACTCGCAGAGCAGTTGCGTGATGCTTCACCCGCCCTTACATTGAGAGTGAACTGTGGTGGCGGTAGCTTTAAAAGTCAGTTTAAAAAAGCGGATAAATGCGGAGCACGTATTGCATTAATCCTGGGTGATGATGAAGTTAAACAAGGTGTTGTTGGGCTGAAATACCTGAGAGAAGATCGCCCTCAACAGACGATTAAATGGTCAGAGTTAAGGTCAGAAGTTTTTGATTAACAAAAAATTTTAAGTTGTTGAATTAGTTTGGAGAAAAACTGTGAGTAGTTACGACACTGAGCAAGAACAAATTGAAGCAATAAAAAAATGGTGGAAAGAAAATGGTACGGCCGTTGTTTTTGGGCTCGCCATCGGTACTGCGGCACTTGTTGGCTGGAATATGTGGTCAGATCATACCCGAAACCAGCAAGAGTCTGCCTCAATGGCTTACCAGCAACTAATGACTGCACTGGCTTCTGCTGAGAATGATGCTGTACTCAAACGTGCTGAGCGTTTGAAAAGTGATCACGCTGATTCAGCCTATGCTGTATTGGGCGCTATGGCTGCAGCCAAAGCTAATTTTGATAAAAGTGATCTTGAAGCGGCTAAAAGAGAGTTGCAATGGGCGTTGGATCATAGTGATGATGTTGGCATGCAACATATTATTCGGTTACGCCTGGCACGACTGATGATTGCTACCGACAAAAATGATGAGGCACTATCGTTGCTGGAGAAAGTCAGTAACAGATCTGGTTTTGCCGCAGGCTATGATGAGCTGATGGGTGATGTTTATATTGCGACAGGAAAAATTGATTTGGCGCGAACAGCATATAAAAAAGCGCTAACCGAAGATGCAAATTCGGCTAACAGTCGCTTTGTACAGATGAAACTGGATGATTTGGGATCAGGAGATAACTCTTGAAACTAAGAGGCCAAATAAATGTATATGCCACTGTTTTACTGCTGTTACTCCTTGGTGCGTGTAGTTCTAATAAAAATCGTGTTGATCCTCCCGCCGAACTTGTTGAGTTTGATCCTCTGGTTAAATTGGAAGTCGTGTGGGCCAAAGAGTATCGAGATATTGCGGCGACCACAGATCCGTTAGCATTGTTGCTGGCTGACGGGCATATATATTTTGGTGATGGTAAAGGACGTGTAACTGCGCTTGACCAATCCAGTGGTAAAAAGCTATGGCGTGTTGAAACTGGAATCGATTTATCAGCCGGTGTAGGCCAGGCTGATGGACTTTTGTTATTAGGTTCACATAAAGGTGAGCTATTGGCGCTTGATAGTGAAACAGGGCAAGAAGTCTGGCGCAGCCAGCTTTCCAGTGAGGTGTTATCTCCACCGACAGGAGCAGGTAACAGGGTATTTGCTCGCACAGGTGATAGCAAACTGTTTGCTTTGAACGCAGCCGATGGTCATCATCAATGGACGATCACTCAAAAAGCCCCTGTTTTGTCATTAAGAGGGGAAAGCCGGTTAATTGTAGATGAAGCTAATGTCTATGCGGGTTTTGCCAACGGTAAAATGCTGGCTATCTCTCAAAAAAACGGGGAAATTCTATGGGATACAACCGTTGCGATTCCAGCAGGGCGATCAGAGTTGGAGCGCATGGTTGATATTGATAGTGACCCACTACTTGACTCCGGAGTTATTTACGTTGCAACCTTTCAGGGGCGTGTAGCAGCCATTGGTCAGGAGAGTGGTTCAATTTTTTGGGAACGTGACCTCTCTACTTTCAAAAATATGGCACTTAATAAAACACAACTTTTTATTACGGATGAAAAAAGCCATTTGTGGGCTCTGGATCGCCGTGGGGGTGCTTCATTGTGGCGACAGGAAAAATTACATGGCCGCCAATTAAGCGCCCCCGCTCTTTATGGTGATTATATTGTTGTATCAGATTTTGAGGGTTACATACATTTGCTGTCACAAAAAGAAGGGCAGTTTGTTTCTCGTTATCAGGTTGATGAAGAAGGAATTTATGGTGATTCTGTTGTTGCTGATGGCATACTTTATGTTGTGGGTAAGAGTGGCACACTCACAGCACTTCAATTGGCTGACTGACTCAGCGTTATTTAATAGATTTTCAGATTGTTATGAACCCAGTTTTTGCCTTGGTAGGTCGCCCTAATGTGGGTAAATCAACACTTTTTAATCGCTTAACCTGCACGCGTGATGCGCTGGTAGCTAATCAGCCCGGCCTGACACGAGATCGTATCTACGGTAAAGGGCGTTTAGGAGATCGCTCTTATTCTGTGATTGATACCGGTGGCCTTTCTGAAAAAGATGAGGGTATTGATGCGGCAATGGCGCAGCAGTCATGGATGGCGGCTGAAGACGCGGATGTAGTTCTCTTTTTGGTGGATGGTCGGGAAGGGCTTTCTGCAATAGATAAAATGCTGGCCGAGCGATTGCGCTGTTTAAGCAAACCACTTTTTTTGGTCGTGAATAAAACCGAGAGACTCAACGACGATATTGTGTCCGCAGAATTTCAGGAACTTGGTCTGGGCGAGTCTATTGCAATTTCATCGGCTCACGGTGAAGGTGTTCGAGAGCTTCTGGATGAAGTATTTAAACTTTTTCCTGAAGAAGAGGGTGATGACGATAAAATTGATCGAGGCATTAAACTAGGCATCATTGGTCGTCCGAATGTAGGTAAATCAACTTTGGTCAATCGTATGCTGGGTGAAGATCGTGTCGTCGTGTATGACGAACCAGGAACCACACGAGACAGCGTCTTTATTCCATTTATACGTGACGAACAAAAATATACCCTGATCGATACAGCAGGTGTACGGCGGCGCAGTAAAGTGAATGATGTGCTGGAAAAGTTCAGCGTGATCAAAACGCTTAAGGCGATTGAAGAATCTAATGTGGTTATATTGGTGCTGGATGCTCATCAAGAAGTGAGTGATCAAGATGCACGCTTGCTTGGTTATGTGCTGGAGAGTGGCCGGGCGCTGATTATTGCAATCAATAAGTGGGATGGTCTCAGCCCTGAAAAACGCAAAGAGATCAAACGAGTGCTGGATTTTAAGCTATCATTTGCCGGCTTTGCCAGAATTCATTTTATTTCAGCACTGCATGGAACAGGCGTGGGTGATCTGTTCAAGTTTGCACAAAAAGCTTATCGTTCGGCTATGATCAAGGTACCGACTCCACGTTTAACGCAAATCCTTGAAGATGTTGTCGAACAAAATCAGCCGCCGCTGGTTCATGGCAGGCGTATCAAATTGCGTTATGCACATCAAGGCGGGAAAAATCCACCGCTGTTTATAGTGCATGGTAATCAGACAAAATCACTGCCTGACTCTTATAAACGTTTTTTGGAAAATACCTTTACAAAAATATTGCGGCTGGAAGGCACGCCTGTTCGCTTTCAATTTAAAAGTGGCAAAAACCCTTATGCCAAGGACTCTGGCAAAAAGCCTAATTTGGTGACTCCGCGCCAGAAAAGAAATAGCCGCTCAAACTCTGCAAAAGATGTTAGGGCAAAGAGAAGTAGAAAAAACAGGACTTTTAATAATGGATAGATCAAACCGGTTGAATCGGGCTTTTCTTGGAATCTTTATACTTTTTTTTAGTATCAAATCTTTCGCCGCAGAAAAAATAGACTGGGAGACAATTGTTGATCGGGTTTCAGAGTCTGTTGTCTCTTTAAAAGTAGATAGCGTACGCCCTTTTGATACTAGCAGGAACAGTTCTCAGCAGGCAACAGGATTTGTTGTTGATGCCAGGCGTGGCATTATTTTAACCAACCGCCATGTGGTTCAGCCAGGCCCTGTGATGGCGATTGGAATGTTTTTGAACCATGAAGAAGTTGACCTCAAACCCATTTATCGGGATCCGGTGCATGATTTTGGTTTTTTTCAATACGACCCTGCAGAGCTCTCTTTTAATAATCCTGTTGGGCTTAAACTCAATCCGGATGCTGCAGTTGTTGGAAAAGATATTCGTGTAATCGGCAATGATGGGGGTGAGCATCTATCAATTCTTTCCGGAACACTGGCTCGCCTTGATCGCCGCGCACCTAATTATGGGCGGGGTAGCTTTAATGACTTTAATACCTTTTACATGCAGGCAGCTTCCAGTATTAGTGGTGGAGCATCCGGTTCACCGGTTGTGGATATGTCTGGTGATGTAATTGCACTGAGTGCGGGAGCGAACCTTAAAAATGCAGCCAGTTTCTTTTTACCCCTTGATCGCATAGCAAGAGCTTTGAAATTGATTCAAGCGGATCAGCCGGTGACTCGGGGAACATTACAAACAATATTTTGGCATCAACCTTATGAAGAGTTACGTCGCTTGGGTCTGAGCCACGAATCTGAAGCATTGGTTCGTGAATCCAACCCTAACGGTATTGGTATGCTGGTTATTAACCAAGTGATCAGAAAAGGTGTGGCAGATGGTTTTTTTATGCCGGGAGATATCCTTCTTAAAGCTAATGGTCAGTTGATAACCGGCTTTCCCCCATTGGAAGAGTTGCTGGACAGCTCCGTTGGTGATCAGGTTGTGTTTGATATTGAGCGTGCCGGTGAGCTATTGAGTGTAGCTTTAACAGTGGCAGACTTGCATGCCATCACCCCCGCTTCCTATATTACATTCGGAGGCGGTTTGTTGCATGACCTGTCATATCAACAGGCACGTAATTACCACGTCCCGATTGAAGGGGTCTATATCGCAAGTTCAGGTTATACTTTGGGTAATGAATCTGTCGGGCGTGGTGTAGTGTTGACCTCCATGAACGATCAACCGATTCGAAACCTGCATGATCTGGAGGCTGTGCTTGCAACACTGGCGGATGGTGAGCAGGCTTCTATACGCTTTTTTAATTTGGCAAATCCAAACCATGAAATGGTTGCTGTGATCTCCATGGATCGCCGCTGGTTTCCTGTTAAGGCATGTAAACGTGATGATAAATCGGGTTATTGGCCTTGCCGGAAGCTCGCATCAGGCCCCGATAAGGCGATCCTGAAACCTGCTTCAACACGCTTTGCTGAAGTGGACGATCCCAGAGCAAAAGCAATAGCGCCTTCGTTAGCTATTGTGACTTTTGAAATGCCATTTCGAGTTGATGGTGTGCGCGACTCTCGTTATATCGGTACAGGGGTTGTTATTGACTCTGAGAAAGGGCTTATCGTTGTTGATCAAAATACAGTGCCCGCTTTTCTTGGTGATGTAAACATTACATTTGCAGGTTCTTTAGAAGTACCTGGAAAAGTTGAATTTGTTCACCCTTATCATAATATGGCGGTCGTCTCATATGACCCCGTATTAATTGGTGATACTCCGGTTAAAAGTGCTGAATTTGTTAATCAGCCATTGAAACAGGGGGACCGGGTGTGGCAGGTTGGCTTGAAAGGTAACCATCAATTGACCGTTCAAAGTACAACGATTAGCTCAGTTGATGCTGCAATTTTTCCACTTCCTTCGGTGCCTTGGTTTCGTGATACAAATATTGAAGTAGCTGCGGTTACAAATAGTGTCAATACTGTGGGTGCCGTGTTAGCTAATGAAGAAGGAAAAATTGTTGCATTATGGGCAAATTTTGCTTTTCAGACAGGTAAAAAAGTTAGCAGTGTGATGCGTGGTATTCCTGCCGAATTGGTGATGGAGCTTGCTGATGTTGTGCGTGATCCACAGATTTCCAGTATGCGTTCTTTAGAGGTTGAGCTCTATCTGTTGCCGCTTTCAGAGGCTCGCAAGCGCGGTTTGTCTAATGAATGGGCGGTTATGTTGGAGGCACATAATCCCACGCGTAGAGAGGTGTTGTTAATTACTCGTCTTGTTGCCGGCTCACCTGCAGCCGAGATTTTGACTGAAGGGGATCTGCTGCTCGCACTGAATGGTACACCTGTGACTAATTTTCGTGATGTTGAAAAAGTGGTCATTGGAGTGGAGTCTGTTGATGCTACAATCTTGCGCAAAGGAAAGGAGATGACACTGAAAATACCCACTGTCGCGTTGAGTGGATTGGGAACTGATCGTGTGATTGGCTGGGCAGGTGCACTGCTTCAAGCTCCGCATCGAGCTGTTGACGCACAGCGCGGGTTTTCAGTAGATGGTGTTTATATCGCCTGGACGTGGTGGGGAAGCCCCGCAAATCACTTTGGACTGTCTGGAAGTTTGCGAATTATTACGATTGATGGTGTTGCTGTACCAGATCTTGATACCTTTTTATCTGTGGTTAAAACAAAAAAGCATCGTGATTCAGTGCGTTTGGAAGTTGTTGATCTGAATGGACGTGAAAATATGGTTACATTAAAATTAGATTTAAACTACTGGCCGACTTATGAGTTGAAGTGGACTCGGGAAGCAGGCTGGAAACGATATAGCCATTAGTTTTATGGGGTGTTGCAAGTCTCACTCCTCTTTGTTTATACTCGACAGCGCTATAACTATTAAAATCAAAGCTACTCTTGTCTCAATGGATCATGTTAGTTTTTCAATGTTCATGGCGCTGTTGAGTATGGAATTCTTGTCGAAAAAAGCTCTATTTCTCTCACGATATTCCGAAACTCGTAAATAAAACCTTTCATAGTAGGGAACGCAAATATGAAGTTATTTTGCATCAAAACAGATCAACTTTTTTTAACTCTTTTTTTCTTGTCTGTTGCATCTGTTTTTTCAGGAACAGTTGCATGGGCGAAAGGAGAGGTTACTCATGTTACGACATCAACTCAACCGGCAGAACCTTTTGCTTATACCGGCTCTGACGGTAATAACTATAGTTGGGGACAGGGGGATAACCTGCTGATTGAAAGCTTTATATATAATGGCGATTCATATAGTTATGAGACGCTTGCTGATGATGTGGTGGTGCGCCGTGTTGATAATGCTGAAGCGACAGGTACTCCATGTAGTTTATTTGCTGAAACTACAGGCGTTAATTTTAGTTATGAGGCTTCATACCCCGGAGATGGCACGACGAGCGATAATTGTGATATGGCCAGCGTTATGTCAGGGCGAATTATTAACCGGGGTGTACTTAATCTATTTTTGAATAGTGGTGATACAGCCAAAAATATAGAGCGTGTTGATTTTATCTTTACACGGGGCATTAGTGCTCCATTTGAGGCCACTTTGCTCAATAAAACAGGGCATGTAGTGACTGAAAAATCAGGTAACAATACGGTGAAAATTGCTGCTATTACCGCATTGGATAGTTCAGGTAATCCATCAGAGTACGGCCCATTGATAAAAATTGAACCGGCAGGTTGTGTTAATCCAGAAATTTGCTATGGAATAACCAATACTGTTGCATCCTACGATTTTCTGGGTAACTACTCTAATCCTCCACATGGTTATGTGATTTATACTGGAGAGCATATAGAAGCACTGGGTATGGTGATGGTTTCGCTTGTCGATCTGGGGATTGAAGCGGGTCAGAAATATTATGGTTTTTCTTATTTTGCATCAGATGTCAGTGAGACGTTACATACACTCACTAACCCTGAAACTTTTCCACAAGACACAGGGATTATTGATGGTGATGCTGATTTTTTTGGTGGCACTGCTGGTTACTTTTCACTTGCAACGTTGAGTAATATTGGCGGCAAACTTTATCGTGATAACAACAGTAATGGTATTTTCGACTCGGGAGAAGTGGGTATAGCGGGTGTTAACATAAGGCTCTATGAAGATAGCAATGGCAACAATCAATATGACATGGGAATTGATCAGGAGCTCGGTAGTTCTTTGGAGAGTGATAACAATGGTAATTATCTATTTATTGGTCTCAATGATGATGTCTATTTTGTTGTAGTTGATACTTCAGATGATGATATACCTGCTAATTATGCTATTGATGGGGCTACTAACCCTATTGTTCTTGCAGGTTCTGATGTCAGTGAACAAAATTTCTCATTTGTTCCTGTTAATCAGTCACCCGTAGCCAATGATGAAAGCGGTATTAGTGTTCAGCAAGGTCAGTCTGTCTCTATTGCTGTGTTAAACAATGACAATGATCCCGACGGTGATATGCTGACAGTGACGGTGATCAACGCACCCGCAAATGGATCAGTGACCATTAGTGAAGAGGGTATAGTCAGTTATACACCTGTCAGTGGATTTTCAGGTGGTGATAGTTTTGTTTATCAAATTGATGATGGTCGCGGTGGAGTTGATAGTGCAAAGGTAACTATTAATGTAACTCCTGCACCGAACCAGTCACCTGTAGCCAATGATGAAAGCGGTATTAGTGTTCAGCAAGGTCAGTCTGTCTCTATTGCTGTGTTAAACAATGACAATGATCCCGATGGTGATATGCTGACAGTGACGGTGATCAACGCGCCCGCCAATGGATCAGTGACCATTAGTGAAGCGGGCATCGTCAGTTATACACCTGTCAGTGGATTCTCAGGCAGTGATGGTTTTGTTTATCAAATTGATGACGGTCGCGGTGGAGTTGATAGTGCAAAGGTAACCATTGATGTAACTCCTGCACCGAACCAGTCACCTGTAGCCAATGATGAAAGCGGTATTAGTGTTCAGCAAGGTCAGTCTGTCTCTATTCCTGTGCTAAACAATGACAATGATCCCGATGGTGATATGCTGACAGTGACGGTGATTAACGCGCCCGCCAATGGATCAGTGACCATTAGTGAAACGGGCATCGTCAGTTATACACCTGTCAGTGGATTCTCAGGCAGTGATGGTTTTGTTTATCAAATTGATGACGGTCGTGGTGGGGTTGATAGTGCAAAGGTAACTATTACTGTGGAGCCAGGCAGCACAGAACAGCCAGTGAATCCACGAGATGAAACAGGAACTGATATGATTGAAACAGGGTTGGAAGGTCATGGTTTAGGCAGTACTGGCTGGTTGCCATTACTTCCACTTTTTTTCATGGCCTTATATCGAAACTTCTATCGTCGCGGCTCTTAAATTTATTGATTGATAGGTAATATCGTGAGTCTGCCATTTTTTTTGTAGGCTCCGGTATCAATGAAGTGTACGTTTTTAATGATCTTGGGCTCATTAACAACGGTATGGCCACAATAAACCTTTGTAATTCCATCGACGGGTTTACTGAGCATGCTTGTCGATCGAATGCGACTCCATAAAGCAATTTCACGTACTTTCTTGTCATTTGCTTCCAGCTTGAACTTGAAATTTTTCCAGCTCATTCTGGATGGAACATCAGCATGTACGATTCCTATAGCACCTTTTTTGGTTTCTACTTCAATCACAACTGGAAGTTTATATAGTGCGCGTTGAAATTCATACTGCATTTGTGTGTCTGCTTGTAACCACCAGTCACCACCATTATCAAGCATTAAACACATCATCTTCTCATTTTCAAATGACTCCAAAAGCATCTCTTCATGATTGCCTAAAACAGCATGAAACCAAGGTTGAGCAAGCCACTTGAGTGCAGCAGGGGAGTTGGCGCCTCGATCGACCAAATCACCAACAGAAAATACTCGATCAAATTTGGGATTAAATTTTAGTGCGCGCAACCCTTCAACGAGCTGGACAAATTCACCATGGATATCACCGACTACATAATCTATACCATTTAAGTTTTGTTCAAAGTATTTAATAATGGGGTAGTTTTTCATATCATTCCGTTGTGATGTTCTTCGGGTATATTAAAGGATATGTGATACCATCTCCTCTTGTATGCTCAAAAGTATTATCGGTTATCTATTGTAATATCAAAATAGGAAAAGGGTCTTGGTTTAATGAGAATGTCTGCAAAAACATTCATGGAGTGGAAAGATAAACGAATCACCCTGTTAGGAATGTCAGGGGTTGGGAAAACACGCCTGTCAAGTAAGCTGCCCAATGACCGCTGGTTTCACTTTTCAGGTGATTATCGCATTGGTACCAAGTATTTGGAAGAGCCGATACTAGATAATATTAAACGTCAGGCAATGGAAGTTCCTTTTTTGCGTGATTTACTGCGTTCAGATTCAATTTATATTTGTAATAATATTACAGTTGAAAACCTTGCGCCAGTTTCTACATTTCTTGGTAAATTGGGTAACCCTGAAAAAGGTGGGCTCAGCCTCGCTGAGTTTAAGCGTCGACAAAAATTACACCGTCAGGCAGAGATTTTTGCCATGCTGGATGTTCCTGATTTTATCTGTAAAGCCAAGGGAATTTATGGTTATGACTGCTTTTTGAATGATGCGGGAGGGAGTATGTGTGAATTGGAGGATGAAAATGTTTTAAAGTCACTGGCAGAAAATACATTGATTCTCTATCTCCGAACGGATGAAACATTAGAGCATTTATTGATTGAGCGAGCCAGAGAAGCACCGAAACCACTCTATTATCGTGAGGCATTTCTGGATGAACAGCTTCCGATTTATATGAAAGAGCATGGTTATAGCCACGAAAGCGAAATCCCTCCCGATGAATTTGTGACCTGGATTTTTCCAAAACTATTTCAGTCACGTTTGCCACGTTATCAGGATATAGCTGATCGCTATGGTTATACAGTTGATGTTTCAGATATCTCTAATGTGGAAAATGAGTCTGACTTCTTGGATATGGTGGCCGAGACCATTGCACGTCAGGAATTGAAATAATATGGCTCTAGTCGCACATTCAGGGCTGCCGACGTATACAAGATTACGTGAAGAGGGGCACCAGGTTATTTCACAAACAGTGGCTCGGCACCAGGATATTCGCGAGTTGCATATCGGTTTTTTAAATATGATGCCTGATGCTGCACTAGAAGCTACGGAGCGTCAATTTTTTCGTCTGATTGGTTCATGTAATCAAATTGTACAGTTCTATATTCACCCATTTAGTATTGATGGTGTACCGCGTGGTGAAAAAGGAGAAGCACATATTGATCAATACTATGAGAGCTTTACAACGATTCAAAAACAGGGATTGGATGCTTTAATTATTAGTGGTGCAAATGTCACTCAGCCCAAATTGGAGCTGGAAGATTTTTGGGAGCCATTAACTGAAGTGTTTGATTGGGCGCAAAAAAATGTTGCTTCAACTCTCTGTTCCTGCTTGGCAACGCACGCTTTGGTTCAGTATGAATACGGTATTAGGCGTACACGTTTGCCTCAAAAAAAATGGGGTGTTTTTTCACATCGAGTGATTGAACGCGGGCACCCTTTAGTGAGTAATATCAATACACGTCTTGATTTACCTCATTCACGCTACAATGAAATTTTCAGTGATGATCTGGAGCAAGTCGGGTTACACGTTCTGATTAAAAGCGATGATGCCGGTGTGCACTTGGCGGTGAGTGATGATTTGATTCGTGTGGTCTATCTTCAAGGGCATCCTGAGTACGATATGATCAGCCTTCTTAAAGAGTATAAACGAGAGTGCTTTCTGTTTTTTTCAGGGAAACGGGCGGAGTATCCAGTTTATCCAGAAAACTATTTTCCTCCTGCAGCAAAGAAAATTCTGGAAGCTTATAAAAAGTCACTTGCTTATGCGAAAGATAATGGGCAGATAGCGCCTGAATTTCCTGAAGCCTTGATTATTCCACATCTGGATAATACCTGGCGAGATACAGCAAAAGCGGTGATTAATAACTGGTTGGGGAGAGTGTATCAAGTCACAAATCAGGGTCGTGACTACTGGAAGCATAAAAATGGACAAGATATTTGCTGAAATATCTGTAGGTATAATAGATGCTATTTCTATATAAATACTAGAATCCACAGGTTAGGGTGCTGCTGAGTATATATGTTCAGAAAAACATTCATGTTTTTATAACGCTGGTTCAGGGAGTTTGCCATTGGATAGATAACTCTTCAAAGAAAATGTATATGTTTTTTGGTATGAATTGGTATAAAAACTGACTCGTTGTGCGGTCGTCTCACATAGCCAAAGGTGAGGATTGACCGGTTCGGTTGAAGTGAGTGTTTTTGCTGAAAACAGCGCGATATTGATTCCCCTGTTTTGATCTCGCGCAGAAGTAAATTCAAAGGCTTGAATACCTGCCTTTCGCATCGCCTCTCCCAATTGTTGGGTCGCAAAGTAGTTTGAGCAGTGAGTCAGTAATTTGTTGTAATGATTAAAAGGCATTTCATGCAACTTTACCCCTTGATCTGCCTTATAGTTTGCGCCAAACACCGTATGTTGTGTGAGTAGTTTTCCGGAGGGTGGAGGAGTTTTCATGCCACGCCAGAACAGAAGGCGGTAGTAACCCGTTTCAGCCAGTGCGGTAGATAGCGTTAATGAGCCATAAAACAGGCTACGTTCGAAACGTGAGGCAAACCGAGAGCCATGTGGCAGTGGTGGATAACGAAAAGGTGTGGCAAGTAACCAGTGAAGATTTTCCGTGCCGGGTGCGCGGGGTGGTTTGCTCTGTTCCAGCATCTCTTCTAACAGAGCTTGCTCTTCGAAGTTACCGACCAATCCATTGGTTGCAATTTGTTCCTGGCTTTCAACAACACGAATTAATTGGCCGCTGAGGTGTTGCGGGGTGATGCGATCCTTGCAATCATCCCAGATATTCATCAAACTTTGCCGCGCATTGCATCCAGATATTCAAGCACATGATTAAGGCCTTGCACTGTCTGGATTTGCTCGGCAGGCACACCACCCGTGTGGTAATTTTCGGTATGCATCCAGTGTTTCATATCAGCCGTTTTGCCACCAACAAGCACATAAAGGCTACGGTAGCAGCGGATCAACAATAGTGCGAGTTCACCGGCCTTGCTTGTTGGCGCAATACCGCGGTTAATGGAGGTTCGATCCTTGCCAATCACTTTGCCCAGTGTTGCCTGGGATATTCCAAGTTCTTTACCTGCGTTCAAAAGCGCTTTGGAGAGCACCTGAAGTTGATCTGGAGTCGTGTTTTTTACAGCAATCATACTATGGCTCCTAAATATCATTGACTCATATGCTTAATATCGTCCATTATTGATGTATTTGCAACAAAAATATATTGGGTTACATCGCAAAGTGAGGAGTGTTATGGAAACGGTCATCAAAGAATCTTACCCGGTGACGGGTATGTCATGCGCATCATGTGCTGCGAGTGTTGAAAATATTCTCAAAGCGCTGGATGGGGTGATCAATGCTCAAGTGAATTTTGCCAGTGCTTCTGTTTTGGCCGAATATCGGTCAAATGAGATCAATGCGGAGGCGCTGAAAACAGCGCTCAATGGTGTCGGCTTTGATCTGATGATTGAAAATGATCAAGAGGATGTTCGTCAAAAACTGGAGCAGCAAAAAGCTGATGAATTGAAGGCGCTTAAAAGCCATGCGATTCAGTCGGCTGTTTTTACTTTTCCGATTATGGTCATTGCCATGTTCTACATGAATATGCCTTATGCCAACTGGATCATGCTGGGGTTGTCGATTCCTGTCCTGTTTATCTATGGCAGACGTTTTTTTATCAGTGCTTACCAACAGTTAAAAGTTCGTAAAACCAACATGGATACTCTGGTTTCACTGAGTACGGGTATTGCGTTTATATTTAGTCTTTGTAATACCTTGTACCCTGAATATTGGCTTCATAAAGGGTTGGAGGCTCATGTCTATTATGAAGCTGCAACAGCAATTATTACCTTTATTCTTTTAGGAAAATTTTTAGAAGAAAAAGCGAAATCAAACACCTCGTCTGCGATTAAAAAGCTTATTGGGATGCAGCCAAAAACGGTCATCAGAGTGGCACAAGATGGTTCAGAGCAACAGATCCCTATTAAAAACGTCATAAAAGGTGATCTGTTATTGGTGAAGCCGGGTGAAAAAATACCCGTTGATGGCACCGTTCAGGATGGTTCATCTTTTGTGGATGAGAGCATGATTAGTGGCGAACCTCTACCCGTTGAAGCCGTAGCCGGTCACGCTGTATTCGCAGGAACCATCAATCAGAAAGGCAGCTTTCGTTTTGTTGCAGACAAAGTGGGGGGTGAGACGGTACTTTCTCAAATCATAAAAATGGTGCAGGAAGCGCAAGGTAGCAAAGCGCCGGTACAAAAGCTTGTTGATAAAATTGCCGGAATTTTTGTACCGATCGTCATTGGGATTGCCATTTTGACTAGCATTGTCTGGTTGATTTGGGGAGGTGAGCAGGCGGTAACCATGGCCATGCTGGCTTCAATTACTGTTTTAATCATCGCCTGCCCTTGTGCATTAGGATTGGCGACACCGACAGCGATCATGGTCGGTGTTGGCCGGGGGGCTGAGAGCAATATTTTGATCAAAGATGCAGAAAGCCTTGAACTGGCGCATAAAATAGATGCTATTGTTCTGGATAAAACGGGAACAATCACTGAGGGTAAACCTGTTGTAACGGATTCGATATGGTTGGCTGACAAAGAGGAGCAGGGTGCTTTAAAACAGATTTTATATTCAATGGAGAAGCGCTCTGAACACCCGCTTGCAGGAGCTGTGATCAACAAGCTGGAGAGTGAAAAAATTGAAGCTCTGGAGATAGAGGGTTTTGAAAGCATTACCGGAAGAGGTGTTTCTGCGGCTGTAAATAATACCAACTATTTTGTTGGCAATCAGGCTCTGTTAAAAGAGCAATATGCATCACTGAGTGAAGATTTAAAAGCCAGAATTAACGCATTGCAAGATGATGCAAAAACCGTGATCTATTTTACAGATGACCAAAAGGTTTTAGCACTTTTTGCGATTACAGATAAAATAAAAGAATCGTCAAAGCAGGCCATACATACCTTGAAGGAGCAGGGCATTGAAGTGTATATGCTGACGGGGGATAACGAACAAACAGCCCAAGTGGTTGCTGACCAAGTGGGCGTTCTGAACTATAAAGCGAATGTGATGCCGGATGAGAAAGCAAAGTTTGTAGAGGAATTGCAGAAAAAAGGTTTGATCGTGGGAATGGTGGGGGATGGAATTAATGATTCTCATGCACTGGCACAAGCTGATATCAGTATTGCGATGGGAAAAGGCTCTGATATTGCGATTGATGTCGCTAAAATTGCATTGATCACTTCAGATCTGAATCTGATTCCGCAAGCCTTGCGTCTCTCAAAACAGACGTTTAAAACAGTCAAGCAGAATCTGTTCTGGGCATTTATCTATAACCTGATCGGCATTCCTCTTGCAGCAGGGGTGCTTTATGCGTTTAATGGCTTTATGCTCAGTCCGATGGTTGCAGCGGCAGCAATGGCGTTTAGTTCAGTTTCAGTGGTATCGAACAGTCTTCGATTGAAGTGGCAAACGATTAATTAAATATCCCGGGGAGATAAAATGGAAACAACACTAAAGTTCAAGACAAGCATTAACTGTGGCAGTTGTGTCGCAAAAGTCACACCACGGCTAAATGAGGCCGATTTTATTGAAAGCTGGGACGTTGACACAAAAAACCCAGATAAAATCTTAACGGTTCATCTGAATCCAACAAGTCCTGATGCCTCTTCAAGTGCAGTTGAAGCACTAATAAAAGGCACAGGGTTTAATATTGAACGTTCCCTAGATTTACGACTCTATTAACTCCGTTTAACATCCATTGGCTTTAAATAATTTCCAACGACATAATAAAAACCATCATCACCAAAACACTGACTTCAACAATCTCCACCACTGCACCGGCAACATCTCCGGTTGTACCGCCCAAACGCCGCATCATTAAGCTTCGTAACCAGATAAAAATGGAAACGACCACCAGCACAAGCCACAGAACGCTCCAGCCAAAAATTAAAATAATACCAAGCAGGACAACGATAAGCAGCCAAACAAGCTGGCGACGTGGTAGATACTCTGAAAGTGCAGAGCCCAAACCTTTCTGGCGAACATACGGCGTAGTGAGAAAAAGTAGTGGTAAAACAGCTCGACCAAATAACGGAGCCAGTAATAATATTGCCCAGTTGCCACTCTCTAAAATGGCGTGAAGTGCGCTGAATTTGATCAGCAATAGTAATACAAGAGTGACTACACCCGCAGGGCCACAGGTGGGATCTTTCATAATAGCAAGGGTTTTCTCTGCTTGGCCTAAGCCACCCACCCAGGCATCGGCACTGTCTGCCAAGCCATCCAGGTGCAAGCCACCAGTGAGCAATACCCAAACAGTCAATAACAACGCTGCACTGATCAATGTTGGTGCATCAGCCAGTAACCATGCAAGCAGCGCAAGAAATGCGCCAATGAGCAAACCAACCAATGGATAATAAATAAGCGACCGCCCCACCTCTTGAGGGCTTGGGTGACGAGCCAGGCGTACGGGAATTTGTGTTAAAAATTGCAGGGCAATAAGAAATGAGTACATTATGTGTCGTCGTTCATGTCTGATCTGGCAGTCCCCCGTTTCTTGGGGTCATTGCCATTAAGTTAAGGAGTTCATCTGGTTCCCATGCTCCAGTGGGAGCCCATACCGCAACATAATAATAACTCCGTATGCATCCCCACGCTGGAGCATGGGGACGAGGTGTGTTTAACTTGATGGCAGTGGTTTCTTGGGGTGCCTGTTAGTTTTTAGATTTGAGCCAGACTTTTTTGGCCCAAACCGACTTGCCATTGTAAGGTAATATTTATAGTGCTGTACATCCGCATCACCTCTTGACAGGTTCGACCATTGTTATCGCATTCTATCCAAACGTCCAGTTTTTACACACCTGGTATCGAGCCTCTATCTGGAATATCAGGGTACTTGATTAAGTATTAATACTTGCACTATAGTGCAAGTATGCAAGCAATTACTATCCAAACAGAAACTGTTTTTCAAGCACTAGCGGACGAAACCCGACTGCGGATCATCCGCCTAATGGTCGTGACGGATGATGAAGCCTGTCTGTGCGAGTTGGTTGACAGTCTGCTGGAGCCTTCATACAAGCTCTCCCGCCATCTGAAAATTTTGCGTCAGGCAGGGCTGTTATCGTCTCAAAAGGAGGGCCGCTGGGTCTATCATCGCCTGCTGAAGAGACCGGTCTACCTGGAGCAGTTATACGCTACTGTGCAGGCGCTGCCCGATTTGAAGGAGACCTACAGCGCAGATTTAAAACGCTTCCGCGAACGCTTATACCTGCGCAAAGACGGACATTGCCAGATTGGTATCCAGTCCGAAGCATTCAAGAACGGAGGTGGGTAGCGATGTCCGGTTGTGGCTGCGAGATTGAAATTAAAAACAGGGATCAGCGTCGTGTGCTCATCCTGTTACTGGCCATTAACGGTGTGATGTTCATTGCTGAATTTATCGCCGGAATTATGGGTAACTCGACAGCCCTGATTGCTGACTCTCTGGACATGTTGGCTGATGCAACGGTCTACGCCATTGGCCTATACGCAGTGGGGCGAAGTCTGCTCGTAAAAGCGAAAGCGGCTCATCTCAGTGGTATTTTTCAGGTTGCACTGGGGCTGGGTGTGCTGTTTGACATCATGCGTCGCGCCGTCATCGGTAGTGAGCCGGAATCGATGATGATGATTGTTGTAGGCGTTGTGGCGCTAATTGCCAACACGGTCTGCCTGGTGTTGATCTATAAACACCGCCAGGATGAGGTGCATATGCGTGCGAGCTGGATATTTTCAAAAAATGATGTAATCGCCAATTTAGGTGTCATTAGTGGTGGGCTTTTAGTTGCGTATACAAGCTCACACTGGCCTGACCTGATTATCGGTCTGCTCATTGCCACCATTGTAATTAGAGGTGGCCTGCACATAATCAAGGATGCTAACCGAGAAAAGAGCCAACAACAGGTGACACAGTGAATGTTAAACATGGTTTTTTAAAAATTTTCGAAACAGTGATAGAGGGTATGACGCACGCATTGTAAACAAAAGGCTTCGGAGTACTTACTGATATTGGTGTGGCTGCTACGATTAAAACGCGATAGTTCTGAATTGAACATTATTTGGAGAAACAGATCATGAACAAGCTTTTAAACCGACTCCTCATTCTCTGCCTTCTGGTCAGTGGGCCAGTATTTGCCGAGGAAGAGCACGAGGAGGAAGGCGGTATTCCCCCCATGACGCTGGAGCAGCGTCAGGCGCTGGGTATTCTCACCGCACCGGTGACCCCGCATGTGATGGCCGACGAAGTGGTCGCCCCCGCCGAGGTCACCGTGAACCGCTATCGCACTGCCGAGGTGACGCCGCGTATCAGCGCCCAGATCGTCCACCGCCATGCGCGCATGGGTGATCAAGTGAAAAAAGGCCAGCCACTGGTCACCCTCTCCAGCGTCGAGATGGCCGAGGCCCAGGGGCAGTTGTTGATCGCCGACAAAGAGTGGCAGCGGGTACAGAAACTGGGGCGCAAGGTGGTGTCGGAAAAACGTTTTGTCGCTGCCCAGGTGGATCACCAGCAGGCCTACGCCAAGGTGCTCGCCTTCGGCATGACCGAAGCGCAGGTGAAGACGCTGTTAAAACAGGGCGATGTCTCCCGGGCCACCGGGGCGTTCGACCTGCTCAGCCCGCAAAACGGCACCGTGCTGAATGATGATTTTGTCATCGGCCGGGTGGTGGCGCCGGGCACGGTGTTGATGGAGATCAGCGACGAGTCGCAACTTTGGGTCGAGGCCAAACTGGCCGCCGAGGTGGCCGCCCGCATCGAGATCGGAAGCCCGGCGCGCGTCAGCAGTGACGAGCAGCAGTGGGTCAGTGGCAAGGTAGTACAGATCCACCGCCGCATGGACGAGACCACCCGCACCCTGGCGGTGCGCATTGAGCTGGACGCCAACAACGCTGGCCTGCACCCCGGCCAGTTCGTCAAGAGCGCCATTGCCCTCGGCGCGGGCAAACCGGTGCTCGCCGTGCCCCGCGAGGCGGTGCTGCTGCTGCAGGGGGATTACGTGGTCTTCAAGCCCGAAGGTGAGGAGATCCACCCCACGCCGGTGGAGCGCGGCGTGACGCGCGGCAACTGGACCGAGATCAGGGCCGGTCTGGCGCTGGGGGATGAGATCGTCACCCAGGGGGCCTATGTGCTCAAATCGATGCTGCTGAAATCACAACTCGGCGACGACCACTAGGGTAGCAGGATCATGTTAAATAAATTGGTCGAAGCCTCCCTGCGCTATAAATTTCTGGTGATCGTCGCCTTCGCCGTGGTCGCCTTTCTCGGCTGGCGGGCGGTGACCACGGTGCCCATCGACGCCTTTCCCGATGTCACCCCGGTGCAGGTCAATATCTACACCGAGGCGGCCGGTCTGGCGGCGGAGGATGTGGAGGAGCTGCTCACCTTCCCGGTGGAGTCCGGCATGGCGGGGCTGCCCGGTGTGCAGGAGATCCGCTCGGTGAGCCTGTTCGGGCTTTCATATGTCTCGGTCTATTTTGAAGACAGTCTTGATATCTATTTTGCTCGGCGGCTGGTGATGGAGCGCCTGCAAGAGGTGGGTGATCGCTTGCCTGAGGGGTATGGCAAGCCGGAGATGGGGCCGAACACCTCGGGGCTGGGACAGGTTTTTTGGTACACCGTGGAGCGAGCGGATAAGGCATTGGAAGAAAATGTCAACAACATGGATCTGCGCAGCCTGCAAGACTGGCAAGTGCGCCTCATGTTGCGCACCGCGCCCGGTGTGGATGATGTGATGTCCTGGGGCGGTGAGGAGCGCCAGTTTCAGGTGGTGATCGATCCGCTGCGGCTGATCGAATACGACCTCAGCTTCCGCGAAGTGATGGAGGTGATTGAACGCAACAACGGCCAAGTGGGTGGCCAGTACATCAACCAGGGCTCGGAGCAATATCTGGTGCGGGGCCTGGGGCTGGTGGAGAACGAGACCGACATCGGCAATATCGTCGTTAAAGACGAAGATGGCACACCGGTCTTCCTGCGTGATGTGGCCGACATCAAACAGCAACCGGCGCTGCGTTTTGGCGCCGTCACCCGCGACGGTGAAGAGGTGGTGCTGGGCATGGCGCTGGCCCGTATCGGCGAAAATGCCAAGAATGTGGTGGAAGCGGTGAAGGAGAAGTTCGCCATCGTCGAATCGGCCCTGCCGGACGGGGTGGAACTGCGCCCGGTCTATGAGCGTACCGATCTGGTGGACAAGGCCATCAACACCGCCGTCAAGGCCCTGGTGGAAGGCTCCATTCTGGTGGCCATCATCCTCTTTCTCTTCCTGGGTGAGATCCGCTCGGCCATCGTCGTCATCTCCGCCCTGCCGCTGGCGATGCTGATCGCCTTTATCTTCATGGGCGAGATGGGACTGTCGGCCAACCTCATGTCGCTGGCGGGGCTGGCCATCGGCATCGGCATGATGATCGACGGTGCCATCGTCATGACCGAAAACGCCTTCCGTATCATGGCCGAATGGCGCAAAAAGGGGGAGAAGGTCAACCGCAACGCCGCCGTGCTGGCCGCTGCCAAAGAGGTGGCCAACCCCATCGCCTTTGCCATTCTCATTATTATTGTCGTCTTCATGCCGCTGTTCAGCCTCGAAGGGCTGGAGGGCAAGCTGTTCAAACCCATGGCCTTTAATATCAGCTTTGCCATGGCCGGTTCGCTGCTGCTGACGCTGACGATTATTCCAGTGCTGGCGGTGTTGATTCTTAAACCCAAAGAGGAGCGCGACACCCTGCTGGTGCGCTGGCTGAAACGGGCCTATCTGCCGACGCTGGCTTGGTCGCTGGCGCACAAAAAGTCTGTGGTGGGCGGCGCAGTGGCGCTATTGATCGGCGCACTGGCGCTCTTTCCGCTGCTGGGCAAGGAGTTCATGCCGCAGTTGCAGGAGGGTTCCATTATGTGGCGCGTGGTGTCGATTCCCTCTACCTCACTGGAGCAGTCCATCAAAATTTCCAAGGATGTCTCCAATGTGTTGACCGCCTTTCCCGAAGTGAAAACCACCATCGCCATGATCGGCCGTGCCGAAAAGGGCGAGACGGCGGATGTGAACTACATGGAGATCTACACCGAGCTTAATCCCCATGATGAATGGCCCGATGCCAACCGAGAGATGGCCGATCTGGTGGACGAGATGCGTGAGCAGCTGGAGGTGGCGGTGCCGACGGCAGTGATCAGCTTCACCCAGCCGATCCAGATGCGGGTGGAGGAGCTGATCTCCGGCGTGCGCGCCACCCTCGCGGCCAAGCTCTACGGCCAGGATCTGCAGGAGCTGGATCGCATCAGCCAGCAGGTCAAAAACGCCATCAGCCAGGTGGAGGGGGTGGCCGACCTCTCGCTGGAGGCCAACCTCGGCAAGCCGCAGATTCAGATCCGTGTTGACCGCGAACAAATGGCCCGCTACGGCATGAACGCCGACGAAGTGCTCACCGTAGTGCGCACCGGCATCGGCAACGAGCCGGTCTCGACCCTGATCGACGGCGTAAAGCGCTTCGATATCACCGTGCGGCTGGATGACGCCGCCAAGATGTCGGTGGATGCCATCCGTAACATTCCACTGCGCAGTCCGGGTGGTGCCATCGTGCCGTTGCATAAAGTGGCCGAGGTGTTGGTGAAAGAGGGCTACTCCTTCATCCGCCGCGAGCAGTTGCAGCGCTACGCCGTGATCCAGATGGATGTGCGCGGCCGCGATGTGGACAGTTTTGTTCAGGCGGCGGAAGCGGCCATTGAGGCACAGGTCGAAATGCCACCGGGCTACTGGATCGAGTGGGGTGGAGCCTTCGAGAATCAACAGCGGGCGATGACACGATTGGCGATCATTGTGCCGTTGACCATCTTCTTCATCTTCGTGCTGCTCTATACCGCGTTTAACTCCATCAAATACGCCACGCTGATTATCGCCAACGTCCCCTTCGCCACCATCGGCGGCATCGTCTCGCTCTACATCAGCGGCCAATACCTGTCGGTGCCCTCGGCCATTGGTTTTATCGCCGTCTTCGGGGTGGCGATGCTCAACGGCATCGTCTTGATCAGTTTCCTCAACGAACTGCGGGAGAAGGGTTTGTCCGTTTATGATGCTGTGCGTAAAGGGGCAGAGATGCGGCTGCGGCCAGTGATGATGACCGCCAGTGTGGCGATACTGGGGCTGGTGCCGATGCTGCTCTCCAGCGGTGTTGGTGCGGAAACCCAGCGGCCACTGGCGGCGGTGGTGATCGGTGGCCTGATCACCTCTACCTTATTGACCCTGGTGTTGTTGCCAGTGATCTATGAATGGATGGAGACACGTAAGCAGAAGTAGTTAGACATGCTCCCTCACGCGATGAGGGAGTGCTGTCCCCCCCCTTATTCAAAAAGTTTATTAGGAGAATAACCATGAAAGAGATCAAAGCCTTTATCCATCGCAATCGTATTACCGATGTCATCCACGCACTTAAGGAGGCCAGTTTCCATAACCTGTCAATCGTCGATGTAAAGGGGACGCTCAAGGCGTTGGATAACAAGGAGCAGGACTACTCCGTTGAGTTGGGGAGTGCTGTCATTACCGAATTGAAACTGGAATTAGTGTGTGAAGACGCACGGGTCGACGAAGTGACGCAACTGATTCAGCAACATGCTCGAACAGGTCAAGCTGGTGCA
Organism: Gammaproteobacteria bacterium; assembly: GCA_015490755.1. Lineage (GTDB taxonomy): Bacteria > Pseudomonadota > Gammaproteobacteria > JAADGQ01 > JAADGQ01 > S141-38. Next base: position 839 of record WFXF01000040.1, on the reverse strand, counting down.
GGATGGATTTATGTCATCGATATCGGTCAAGCAATTAAGGTTGAAGAGTAAACCTTTCTCCGTGGTTGCAAACTGTGCAAAAAACACGAAGGGATATGCAAAATTAACTTTCTGTTTTTTTCAATGACACATTATAAGCGTAACAGCCTTATCTTGTTTTGATATGAAACGCTCAATCACAGCATGTTTGACTTCAAACTCAAGCATGCGCCTGGCAGGATGGTTCAAATAAAAGTCTTAATACCTTCTTCATCAGGTAACCATTCGAACGGTACAATGGTGAATACGACCAGCCAGATGCTGAGTCTTAATACCTTCTTCATCAGGTAACCATTCGAACATGTTTGGGCAAGGCTTATGCAATTTCGCTTAGGTCTTAATACCTTCTTCATCAGGTAACCATTCGAACCAAAGCGTTTTTTTAAGGGGACTGTCGAGAGATGTCTTAATACCTTCTTCATCAGGTAACCATTCGAACTCAAAGAGTCAGATCAAGCTAAATTAGCATCAGTCTTAATACCTTCTTCATCAGGTAACCATTCGAACGTATGTCAGGTTTTATAATATATAATATTGTTAAGTCTTAATACCTTCTTCATCAGGTAACCATTCGAACCCAGAGACTATTATAATATACGAAAATACGCAGTCTTAATACCTTCTTCATCAGGTAACCATTCGAACATCTTTTCACGATAGTACTACAAGAGGATTATGTCTTAATACCTTCTTCATCAGGTAACCATTCGAACCCCCGACCAAAAAATAATTATTTTTGTTTTCAATAGCTTATGGACGTCTAAATTGTACATAAATTGATCACAAAAAGTTAGCACTTT
>WFXF01000039.1 GCA_015490755.1 Gammaproteobacteria bacterium | reverse complement strand
TCTGTCCGAGAATGAAAAGTCTACTGCAGAAAATCCATTTCGGCCATATTTGGTGTAAATTTTCGTTAAATAGAACAGCTATTCGCCTCAAATTTACACCAAATCTGCCTCAAAATGGCTTTCCCTCGCTACGACTTCCATTCTCGGACAGGCTCCTAGAAAAAGAGCTGAACTAGAATTTGAACAAGCTTTTTATTTTGGTTAAGTAGAAAATAGTGCGTGTATTATTTACATAGCTCATTAATGTAGCACCCTATATACTTCTTTAGAAGTAACAAAAAGTTCAGAGTAGGTGATAATCAGTGGTAAATAGAGTATTAAAGATGGTTTGTGTGGGAGGGTTGCTTTGGTTCGCCTCTCTTTCTTATGCTGCAGATATTGCAGTTGCACCTCAATTGAGTTTTCCGAAAGGGCCAGGAATTGAAGTGATAACCAAGCTTAATTCTTACCTTAATGGGCGTGTTGGTTTGAATGCATTGACACTTAATGCCGATTTTGATCTGGATCAAATCAATTACTCTGCAGATGTTAATTTGAGGTCGTTTAATTTGCTTGCAGATTGGTATCCTCTTGCGGGTAGTTTTAGATTAAGCCTTGGAATGATGGTGAACCAATCAAGTATTAAAGTCGGTGCTTCCGGTTCGGATCGCTATCAAATTGGTAATGAAACTTACCAGGGTGATTTATCACTTAATGGGCAAATGAACTTTCGTCCGGTTGCCCCCTATCTTGGACTGGGTTGGGGTAATGCTGTATCTGCTGGAAAGCGCTGGAGTTTTAATATGGATGCAGGTATTTTAATGACGGGTCAATCAAAGATCTCTATGGATGCCAGCGGTTACGTTACAGATAGCAAAGGGAACTCTATTGATGTAAGCAATGAGTCTGTTTTTCAGGATAATCTGGCAAAAGAGGTTGCCAATATTCAGGAAGATCTGGATAAAATAAAAATATTACCATTGCTCTCAGCGAGTATCAGTTATAAGTTCTGATTTACGTTATTCCGGGAAGTAGCCATTATGTTTCAATCAAAACCAATCAAAGTAATTTTATTTAGTTTGTTTATCTGTTTTATACATGCATCAGGCTCTGCAGGGGAAGTGACTATTACATGTGGCATCAATGAAAATAATAATCAACTTGATATTACCGATTGCAGCGTGACTCCAGGGGATGTTTTTAGTCAACCTGCAAAGATTAATTTGCTGGAAACAATTAGAGATGTTAATAGTTGCGAAAGGTCAACATCTGAAGATGGTGTGTTTAGTTGTTCAACGTCAACTTTTGGAAGTTTCAGTTGTAAAAAAGGGGAAGGTAATGTTGCATCATGTACATTGCCAGGAAAAATTGATATAGATTGCGGTACGTTGGATGATGGTGGCATCAGTTGTAATTTAATGGTTCCAGAAGAGGATGGAGAAGAGGTTCAAGCTCTTGTTGATGTGGTTCAAAACATGCCAACCAAGAGAATTGCCCAGACTATAGGGAGTGTTTGTTATGCCTATAGTGGTTCTTCAGATTTTCAAAGAGATTGTGGCTTGTTGCTTGATAAAACAGATGGTTCGGCTGAGTTACTCGATAGAATCACACCTAAAGCGGCTTATCTGCCTACCACCATAGCAAGGCAGGCCGCACTTGCTGGCCTTCGCAATATTACACAGCGAATGAATACACGCCGTAAAGAACGTGTAAGTAGCGCGGGTAATTTGTTATTTCAAACCGAAACCGGACTGTTTTCTTTTAATCAGTTAAATGAGCAGTACGGTGGCGGTGCAAGTGCTGATGATGTATTACCAGGGATTGCTGAGACAGGTCGTTTAAGCAGCTTTATTAATGGTGTTATCGTGTTAGGCGAAATGGGAGCATCAAATAATCGTTTTGCTTCTGACTTTGACACTCTCGGTGTGACTGCCGGGTTGGATTATCGGTTAACTTATGATTCATTGATGGGTATTGCTTTGGGCTATTCCAATGCCGGTTCTGAAATGTCAGGCAGTCGTGGCCAGTTGGATAGTAACGGCTATAGTATGACTTTGTACGGTACTTTTTATGCGCCGAACAATTTCTATTTTGATGGTGCGATCAGCTATGCCGGTAGTGATTATGAGCAAGAGCGCTATATTAAAGGCAGCTTGGGCGGTAGCAGTGTTGATCAAACAGCCAGTGCAGATTATTTTGGCAGCCAGACCAGTCTGAGTGTTGGTGGAGGCTATGATTATAATTTGGGCGCAATTAATATAGGTGGGTATGGGCAGCTGGTTCACTTGGTAACCAAAGTAGATGGTTATGAAGAGTCAGTTTCAAACCCTGGCGCTTTGGGATCTGGGCTTGCATCATTAACAATGGATAGCCAGGAACAGACAAACTTGACTCTCAATCTCGGTGCGCAAGCGAGCTATAACATTGACCGTTCATGGGGGGTGTTTCAGCCTATGGTGCGTATTGAATGGATCAATGAGCTGGATGACGATGAGCAGATTATAAACGGACGATTTACTGCAGATCGAGTGGTGAAAAAAACGTTTTCATTATCTGGCGGAAAGATCGATTCCAGCTATTTTAATTTAGGCCTTGGTTTTACAGCGCTTCGTCCAAATGGAAATTCAATGTTCCTTTATTATCAAGCCACAGCCGGTTATGAAAATTTGACAGAAAATATGATTACTGCTGGTGTACGCTGGGAAATCTAGTCAATGTTTATAATAGGGCTGGGAAGGCTGGGTAAGTGCCTTGCCAGGCATCTATTGGCATCGGGTGAGCAGGTGATGGCACTGGTTCGACAAGAGAGTGAATGCACTGGTGTCACAATGATATTGGGTGATCTTGATTATCCCGAAACATTAGTTGGTTTACCTCTGAAAAATAGAAGGGTCTATTACTTTGCTCCTCCCTCTAATAGTGGTGTATGTGATACAAGAATGCGCCATTGGTTAGCGGGCCTGGCACCTGAACACCTTCCTGAAAAAATTGTGTATATCAGCACAACGGGTGTTTATGGTGATTGTCAAGGTCGATGGGTGAACGAAAAAACTCCACCGCAACCTGAAACCGATCGAAGCAAGCGTCGTTTGGATGCAGAAAATGTGTTGCGCCTGTGGGGTATGAAAAATAGAGTGCCAATTGTTGTACTGCGTGTATCGGGTATTTATGGAATAGATCGTTTGCCAGTTGAGTCAATTCGTAATGGTTGTCCTGTCTTGCGGATAGAAGAAGCTCCCTTTTCCAATCGTATTCATGAAGATGATCTGCTTCAGGTTTGCCTCGCTGCAATGGATTGTGGATTGGCCGGAGCAATTTATAATGTCTCAGATGGTCAGCAGACTAACATGACAGATTATTTTTTTGCTGTTGCAGATGCACTGGGTTTGCCTCGTCCACCGGAGGTTGGTCGTATTGATGCAGAGTCACAAATTTCCCCTGCAATGCGCTCTTATCTGAAAGAGTCTCGGCGAATCGATAATCGCAAGATGTTGAATGAATTAAGAGTTGTATTGCGCTATCCTGATCTGTCACAAGGATTAGCTGCACTTAAATAAAGTTGAGCCTTAATACCTATCACCTGATGTGACTATGTTCCTTTTCTCAAATTCGGCTTTTGACCAGCTGAATCTGTTGCTAAAATTGAAAAATTGGGTATATCCTTGTTTTTTGCTATATGAAGTGCTTTAAGTGAGAGTGTGATGAAAAAGACCTCTATGTTTTTGCTTTTTATTTCAACGGTTTCGGTGTTGAGTGCTTGTGGTGGCGAGGATCAAGCAATACAAAGTCAGACAGAGCCTTATGTAATGCAGTATTTGCCGAAGCAAAACAGTATTGTGATCCCAAAGCCATTGTTAGGAAAACAGGCAAACTCCTCAGAAAGATCATTTCGCGCCATTGAAAGTAGTAGTGAAACAGATTCAGCTTTTGCCAAAATCAATTATCGTATTACCGAAGCAGAGGTGAATCGTTTGAGCAATCAGATTCCACTTTTGATGCTGGATGCAGTTTGGCCTGAAATACAGTCGTACTGCAAAAACAGTGCACTTGGAATTGCTTGTACGATACCTCAAGGTACAATTGTGCTGCAGTTAACGGATGAGATCATTGCAGCGGCAGAGGCTGTAGTAGAAAAAATAGATGCTATTAATAATAATCAACAGGACGGTGTGGCATTTGAAGCAAGCGATTCTGCCGGAACAACTCAATTGTCGATCATTTCAGGTGAATATATTCGGTTAGGAACGATTGTTTATACTGCTTTTTCAGAAGAAGAAGCATTTCAGCATGAGGTGTCGCTGGATTTTTCCGAAATGGAAAAAATTAAAGGCCTGGATAATGATGACGCGACGATTCTATCACTTAAATGGCCTACCGATGAGCGCAGTGTAGTTTCCTCATACCATTTTAAAAACAGTGAATCAAACTACGTTTATATCTATAACTATATTAATGATGGGAATGAAGAATCAGTAAAAATTCAATACAGTGGTTCGGATAGTTACCCTGTAAACTTTCCGAATACATATATAGAGGTTGTTACATTAAAAGTGCTTGATGACTCAAATAATGCAACGTTGGTGGAGTTTGAATGGCAAAATAGTAATGAGTCAGGTATGCAGCTTCTTTCTGCTGCGGGTGAAGTTAATAATGATTATGGTTCTTTGAGAACTGATTTTTCTTCCGACTATAATTCGAGAGGGAAAGAGGAATCAATCAGTTACAGTAAAGAAGAGACCTTTGATAATAAAGGGAACACCATTAACAGTGCAGTATGTGAGGCAAATTGTGAGAATAAGGGGGCGTGGACAGCAGCGGGTTCAACAATTTCATCCGGCAACACAACTACGATCAATGGTGATAAAAATGAAACAACTATCACTGAAACGGTTACTGAATCTGAATCACCTCTTATAGATATTTTTGTTTCAGGGTTGGAGGATGGTTTCTATATTATCGCAGTCGATGGATTTGATGGCAGTATTGAGGATAGATTAGGACATGGTTCAGTAACGGAGGGTATTGCTGAATTTTCATACTGGGGTGGTGAAGCTGAAATAGAGAATGCCAGGGTTTATACATTTCAGGTTATTAATGATGAAGCGGGTTACCGCCCCGGTTATATTGAAATAGATACGGCTCAAATTACTATACTTGAGTAAGTCAGAAAGAGATAAAAAAAGCTCCGAAAAACTTATTCTTCGGGGCTTTTTTGTATGGTGCCCAGGGACAGAATCGAACTGCCGACACGGGGATTTTCAGTCCCCTGCTCTACCGACTGAGCTACCTGGGCGTTAAGTGGCGACATTAAACAGTTTTTCCTTGGTCGAGTCAAGAGGAAAATGAACTATTTATGGTGCTGGAGGGGTGAATGCGGCAGGGGGTTCACTTGTGTCTGTAAAGAGAAACTTTTCCATCTCTTCTTCCAGATATTTACGTGCTTTGGCTTCAACCAGAACCAGTCTGTATTCATTGATGAGCATGGTTTGCATTTGTATCCATTGCTGCCATGCTTCTTTCGAGACATTCTCATAAATCTTTTTGCCGAGCTCTCCTGGGTAGGGGGCACGATCAAGCCCTTCGGCCTCTTTTTTGAGCTTTATACAATTTACTATGCGTGTCATGAATCATTTTCCTCATGGAATAATTGATTAAGTAAACGTTTGACCGGCGCGGCCAAACCAAGTTTGTTTGAGTGAAATGGAGTGTACCAAATTGCTGTAGATGAGTCTTGAACGGTATGCGATTGTTTGTTTGACTGGATGATGATTGGCGTCAGTTCAAGGTGGTAATGGCTAAATGTATGGTGTTGGGTTGCCAGATAGTGGCCGCTTGGTTCTTTACCATTAGTGACCTCAGGGAAACTCCATAAACCTCCCCAAACACCCGTGGGTGGACGCTGTTCCAGATAAATTTCGTTTTGTTCATTTTTAAATACCAATGCATAAGCGGTCTTTGTAGGGCGCTTTTTGCACGGGCGAGGTGTGGGAAGCTCAGTTTGAAGGTTTTGTTGCTTGCTCAAACATATTTTTTGTACGGGGCAAAGGCTGCAGGCAGGTGATGATCGTGTGCATATTGTGGCTCCCAGATCCATAATTGCCTGAGTATATGCGCGTGAACGGGTCTGGGGTGTGTATTTGTCTGCGAGTTGCCAGAGCTGTTTTGTAATGATAGATGTACCTGGCCAGCCTTGAATGGCGTCAAAGCGACATAGTACGCGTTTAACATTGCCATCCAGAATAGGGTGCCTTTGTTGGTGCGATTGAGCCAGAATGGCGCCTGCTGTGGAGCGTCCAATGCCTGGAAGCTTGATAACTTCTTCGATCTTGTCAGGAAAAATACCATTAAACTCGTTTGCTATGATCTGTGCCGATCTATGTAGATTACGTCCACGAGCGTAATAACCTAGTCCGCTCCATAAATGTAAAACTTCATTCCTGGAGGAGTTTGCAAGCGTAGGAATATCTTTAAAGCGCTCTATGAAATGCTGAAAATATGGGATAACGGTATTGACCCGGGTTTGTTGTAACATGATTTCAGAGATCCATACGCGATAGGGGGTAGGGTTTTGTTGCCATGGTAAGTGGTGACGGCCGTATTGATCGAACCAGGCGAGTACGGCCTGGCTAAAATGACGTGATCGCATATTTAAATCAGCTTTTAAAACACTGACTTTTCACTAGTGTTTGCAAGGTCTTCATAAAATGGTTACCTTTAATTTCTCTCTTTTTACTCTTTTTTGATGTGATTGTGAACAGATAAGGCTTTGTATCTCTGTTGTTTTTTTTCACTGTGACCGCTTTACATTTTTGACCAAATGCTGTGAGCTGGTTAATGTTAAGCGTGCTATTCAGAATGTTTTGCATGATCTGTGTTGTGAATAGTGCATCGTATGCAGTCTGTTCCGGGCGAAGATAGTGGTCCAGATTGAAATTGTCAATGTTAAGTTTTGTGGCTATTTTTAATGGGGTGGAGTGCTCTATATTTAGTATTCCGTCAGTACTGCTTTTATCAAGTTTGATCTCTATTTTTGAAAGTTTGGTGGACTCTTGCGTGGCATTAATTTGAAAAGATGCATCCAGTCGGTGAAGCGCATCAATGTAAGGCGTTTCTACAGGCGTTTTTCTCAATTCATCTATTGCAATACGTGGATTAAGGCCGGTTAATTTTAAATGACCACTTAGTGTGGGTCTGTCTGTTTTGACATTCAGTGTCATTTCCCCCCCTAGCTCACCTCCGTAAATAATGCTCTCCAATCGTGTAATCTGGATGAGTCCATTTTCTGCCAATATGGCAATCTGACTATTTCCTGAAGTGAAATTTGAAATGTTGAGGTGCTCTATCTTTAAGATTCCTCTGATATCCAGTTTTCTTAGGCTTTTTAAAGGCCACTCTGCTATAGGTACAGGAGAAAATTTTTCGGGTAAATAATGGTTGACTTCAAGCTTGTTCAAGTTGAGTGAAAAATCAATAACAGGATTGCTGAAGTCATTAATTTCAATAAACCCATCCAGAATGCTCTTGTCAAAACGCATGTAAAAATTATTTGCAGCAAAAGAGTCGGGGGTTGCAGTATATTGTGATCTAATTGATGCCTTTGTGAGCGCAGATGGATCACGGGTGATATAGATTTTATCATCAATTTTTTCAAGAACAGCTTTTGGGTTGAAGTTTGAGGTTTTTATTGAACCGGTAAATTTAGGTGCATCCAGAAGCGCAAAGCCGGAAGTGTTCCCTTGAATCTCAGCTCCAAATAGCTGTATGTTCCAGGAAGGTATCAATAAGGCCTGGTCAGATAGATTCAGAGTGCTGGATTCAGCAGAAAAAATAATAGGTTGTTGTTTTTCCGTTTGATTTCTACTCTTGGTTTCTATGGTGATGTTGCTCTGGTTGAAATCATAATATTTCAAATTTGAGTCAGGTTTTATGTAGCTTGTCAGAGTAATATTTTTATTGGATTGGTTTTGGGGATTTATGAGGTTAAAGTTGCTTTTTACCTTTAAAGAGTGGTTGATTGACAGTTTATTGGTGCTGATAAATAGATTATCCAAAGTATAAAAAGTATTGGTAAGGTCATTCTGCCAATAGATTGTCGCCTGATTGACTTGAAGTTTACCCATAGATATCTGGGTTAAGTCACTGCTCTGTAGTGCTTTTACGATACTGCTCCAGTTATTTTCATTTTCACTGTTTTTTCTTAGGTTAAGCGTCAATTGGTCTAGAGTGGTATGTTGAATAGAGAGTTGATCCTGAAGCAAGGGTAGTAACTTTACTTTAAGAGTCACTGTCTTGATACTGATAAAAGGTTTTTTATCAAAACCTTCTATGTTGCTAAGTTCCAGATCACTAATTTCAAGCTCTGTCTTGGGATAAAGTGAAAGCTTGATGTTGCCATGAATAGTGAGCTTTCGTTCCGTATGAGTTTCGACTGCTTTTATAATGAAATTTTTTAATGTTTCTATATTGACAATACGAGGCACTGTATAGGTCGATATAGTAGGTATCAAAAATATTAATGCCAGAAACAGAATAACTATTTTTATGGATTTAATCATATAGTTAGTCGCTGAAAAGAACTTTAATTGCTGCTTGTAGAGGTATTATAGTCATCTGATTGTACGTGTTTCTACTTGCTTTTTTTGTTTTTATCATTCAGTTTGGGTTCATTTGCTATATGCAATGATAGGAAGTGTGATCAAGTTCATGAAATACAAGCATAAATGTAGAGCTTCAAAATCATAGCATGATATGCTTGTATCCCCAATTTAGGGGGAGATAAGGGTAATGCCTTTTCTGTTTGTGGATATTGGGTTATAGTGCGAACCGCTTATTGTTCTGATCAATGCCATTAAGGTAGGGTCAGGAAGTATAAAAACAATTTCTAAGGAGAAATATTATGCGTATTAAAGCTATTGCTGCTGCTCTGGGTGCTGCTGCTGTTCTGACTGCTGGTGTTGTATCTGCTGACGGTAAAGCAACTTACGATTCTGTTTGTAAAATGTGTCACGGTACAGGTATGGCTGGCGCACCTCAAACAGGTGATAAAGCTGCTTGGGCTGATCGTATTGCTCAAGGTGCTGATGTATTGAATGATCACGCTATCAAAGGCTTTAAAGGTATGCCACCTAAAGGTGCACGCCCTAGCTTGAGCGATGAAGAGGTTATCGCTGCTACTGAATACATGGTTAATCTGTCCAAGTGATCTGTAGTGATTAAAAGCCATATTTACGATTTGTAGTGAATATGTGTAAAAAAGGGGGCGGTCTATCCGCCCTTTTTTTGTTTGATAAATTTAATTTTTCCACTCTTGTTATTTATTCTGTACGTTGTAATTGATGTTTTTAGACCTCCTTCCAATCAGGTATGATGCCCTGACCTAAATCGCTGTTTTTATTTGGAGGATGGATGCGTTACTCAAGGTTGAAAAAAAACGGGATTGCTTTTCTATTAATATGTATTGCCTCTACGTCACTTGCCAGTGAACTCGAGTCTGTGACTCCTGATCGCCTGTTTGCAGGAAAAGGGAGTGATATTTCGTTTGTTTTTGATGAAATACCTCACAATACAAAGCTGAAAATATATCCTGGCGGGAGCTATATTAAAGAGCAGTTACCTCTTGTTGATGTCGTTGAAGATTTCGCCTTGCATAATGATTTTATTTATCTGGCGGGTCGCAGTGGTCTTCAGATTGTTACAGATATTGAAGTAAAACCAAAAATTATTAGCACGCTAATTGCTGATAGAAAGTTTATGCAATTGTCAGTTAGCAATAATAAATTATTTGCAGTCGATGAAGCTCATCAACTGTATGTTTATTTACTAACCGATCCACGTGAGCCTGAACTCGTAGGTGAGTATCAGGCCAAAGCCGCAGTAAAATCTGTTTTTTCAACAGAGTCCTTTTGCTATCTGTTGTTAGAGTCAGGCGAAATCATTGTTTTAAATACGACGGATCCTTCAAATATCGTGACAGATTTTTATCTGGATTTAGAGGATAAATTTAACCGACTGTTTGTGAGTCATAACACTCTTTACGCAGTGAGCAATCAGAATGTTATTTCCTTTGCTATTAATCGTGTTGGGCAATTGAAATATCGCACTGCTTATCAAGCGTCATCATCTGTGTCAGATATTGTTGTCTATCAAAACAGAGCTTATCTGGCACTGCAAAATGGTGAATTATTGTTGCTGGATGTGACGAATCCAGAGCAGTGGGTCTGGCTGGGCAGTCATGGCAATTTAGTTGATATTCAGCAGCTGAGTTATAACAATAAAAAGTTATTGGCAGTCACAAATCAGGGGGCTCAATATTTGATTGATGTAAAAAATCCGGCACGACCCACGGTAGAAAATATCTATTCTGATTCCAGTCAAAAATGGGTTCAGGCTGCTTTGTTGGATGATAAATTAAGCGTGGTTCTGGGTTCAGATTTGTTACAGTTTGTTGATTTCTCTTCTACGCCTCCACAAATTTCAAATGAAAATATGGATTTTGGCCAAGGGGTGAATTTTGGTGGGCAGCGCCGTGCGGTGATCCGTGACAATATGATGTACGTGGCGGACTGGTTTTCTGGTATTCACCTATACGATATCAGTCAGCCTGGTCATCCCCAGTTATTATCCAGCTTCCATACGCCTGGCTCCCCCAAAGGTATCGTTGTAAAAGGTGATTACGCTTATGTGGCGGATGATGACTATGGTTTGCAAATTATTGATATATCTAACCCGCGTAACCCACTGCATGTTTCAGAGCTGATTACGAGTGGCCTGGCTTA
>WFXF01000038.1 GCA_015490755.1 Gammaproteobacteria bacterium | reverse complement strand
CGGGTGAGAAACTCCTGGTGTTTCGGCGTACGACGTTCCAGGTGTCGATAGACTTGAACCTTGATAACATCAGTCAGCAGCGCCGAGCCAATAGAGTATCCCCAGATCAGGGCGATCTCTGGCCAGGTGATAGAAGCCATAAGGCCAAAGCCATAGGCTGCCAGAAGAGTGGCTGCCAGTTTGGTCACCAGAGCCGACCAGATCATGATGGGTGCAGGCCACGGCTGTTTCCAAAAGTAGTCTTTGGTGCGAGCAACGAATAACACCAGATGGCCTGCCACAGCCATTTTCAAAAAGACATAAGTTTGAATCTGCGCTATATCAAGTTTCAGCCAATCCATCGCAATCAGCAGCATACCAAAGCTACCGGCCACACCGACAATACCCATGACCGTCGCCACAGTGATCACCTGACTCATATTCCAGCGCACCGGTTTTTTCTCCAAGCCGGTACGGTCATAGGCGATTGACATAATGGGAACATCATTAAGAAAAGCGAGCAGGATGATCATGATTGCCGTGATGGGGTAGAAGTTGAAAAATATCATCGTCAATACGACAAAGAGCATGATGCGAATCGTTTCACAAATACGATAAATAGCATAGGCATTCATGCGTTCGAAGATACGCCGTGCCTCCTCAATGGCATTAACGATCACCGACAATCCAGGTGCGGTGAGCACCAGATCTGCCGCCGCCCGTGCGGCATCCGTTGCACCACTGACTGCAATTCCCACATCGGCCTGTTTCAGGGCAGGAGCATCGTTAACACCATCCCCCGTCATACCCACAATGTGATTACGCGCCTGGAGCAGTTTTACGATACCGAACTTATGTTCAGGAAAAACTTCAGAAAAACCGTCTGTTTTCTCAACGCGTTCACCATCGCTGCCATCTCGGCGGCCATCTTTATCCAGAGCGAGTGCACTGGCAGGTAGAATGTTCGTCCCCAAGCCGAGCTTGCCGGAGATCTGTTTGGCAATGGCCTGATTATCACCGGTCAGCATTTTCATATTCACACCATAGGCCTTGGCGTTGGCAATCGTCTCTGCTGAATCCTCCCGAGGTGGGTCAAACAGTGAGAGAATACCTAAAAATTGCCACTGCTGTGTATCCAGCTCCTTACGTGCGACTCCCAAAGCGCGATAGCCCTGTTCAGCAAAAGCATTCACAACCTGTTGCGCCCGCTGGGTCTCCTCATCTGTCAGGCCGGATATCTGCATAATCACCTGAGGGGCACCTTTGGTCACTTGAAAGGTTTTTCCCTGCTCATCTACGATGGTCGCTTCTGTGCGCTTATGCACCGGATCGAAAGGGGTATAGCGGCTCTGATGGTGAGATTTGAAAAGAGTCTGACTATCCAGCCCTTCCAGCACCGCCTGGTCGATGGCATCTTGATTCTCTGCTCTGCAAGCCAGTGATGCCATCAATAATACCGCCTGCTCATTCTCGGCGTGAAACACCTCCACCTGACCCAGAGTCAGGCGATTCTGAGTCAGTGTGCCGGTCTTATCTGAGCAGAGCAGATCCATGCTGGCCATCTCTTCGATGGATTCCAGCCGAGTCACAATGGCTTTCAGTTTGGAAAGTGCCACAGCACCCACCGCCATCGTCATGGATAGCACGGCCGGCATGGCCACAGGAATGGAGGCAACGGTTAAAATCAGGGCAAACTGTACCAGTTCTAACCACGGCGCATTACGGTGCAACTGCACCAGCACCAGAATCACCACCAGCGCCAAACTGACATAGATCAGATAGTTGCCGATGGTCAATACAGCTTTTTGAAAGTGGGAAACAGTGGTCGCTTGTTCTACCAGACTGGCGGTTTTACCGAACTGGGTCTGTCCACCGGTTGCGCTCACCTCGGCGACAACCTCACCCTGTTTCACGATCGTCCCTGAGTATGCCGTCTCCCCAGTCTGCCTGGTTACAGGCAGCGACTCACCGGTAAGCGCGGACTGATCGATATTCAGATAATCTCCCTCAATCAATATCACATCCGCCGGAACCACATCGCCCAGGCGGATACGGATAACATCACCGGGCACCAACTGCTTCGCATCAATTTCCTGCCAGGTTCCATCGCGTAATACCCGTGCGCTCAGAGCCAGCTGTTTTTTTAAAGCTTCTACTGCATTGCCCGCTGTAAACTCCTGCCAAAAACCAATTCCGGCATTAAAGAACAGCAAGCCCATAATGATCCAGAAATCAGGCCAGTGCTGAACCAAAGCAGAGAGAATGGCCGCCACTTCGATCATCCACGGAATAGGCCCCCAGAAATAACCCAGCAAACGCATCAGAGGCGAGCGTTTTTTCTCCAGCAATGCATTGGGGCCGTACTGTTGTAACCGCTCTTTTGCTTGCGCAGAACTCAGCCCCTGCGCTGGAGTTTTAATGTCTGTCGTTGCCTGAGCCATCATTGAGCTCCTTGTAACAGTTATTTTTCAGGAGAAAATCTGCTTGTCTATAAGATTCAAATCATTATCAAACCGATAGAGGTGTGGCGTTCCCGTTTTCAGTTCATACTCAACAATCTGTTGTGGTGTCAGTTGTTCAATGTACATAATGATGGATCGCAGGGAATTTCCGTGAGCAGAAATCAGCACGCTTTCGCCATTTCGAAGGTGCGGAACAATGTGATCCCTGTAATAGGGGATGGTTCTTTTTGCTGTCATCTCCAGACTTTCACCATTGGGCGGAGGAATATCATAACTGCGCCGCCAGAGATGCACCTGTTCTGCACCATAGCGCCGACGGGCACAGCCCTTGTTTAGGCCTTGCAGATCACCATAATAGCGTTCATTAAGTTTTTCCGAGACGTATATTTTCAACTCATCTTCATCCTTTTCGTCCGGACTAAAGTGTTCGTACCACTCACTGCTCTGCTCATGCACACGCACATATTCAAGACAATGACGGTTCTGCCTGAGAATTTCGTACAGACTATCTTGCGCTCGCAACAGACTGGAAGTAAAGGCCACATCAAAATACTCATTCGCCAGCAATACCGCTGCCTGCTGCGCTTCAATCACACCCTGCCGACTGAGAGAAACATCCACCCAGCCGGTAAAACGGTTCTGTAGATTCCAGACTGACTGACCGTGCCTCACAAGAAACAGTTGGCTCATTGAATTTCACCCCGTAACTCCCGCAGACGTTGCTCAACTTCCAATATAAGTTGTGTGGTTGTCAACACCGTATCCGGATTAAGACTGATTGAATCGATACCAAGCTCGACCAGATATTCGGCCATCTCGGGATAGTCCGAGGGTGCCTGACCACAAATTCCAGAGTGACGACCATTCCGTTTTGCACCGCTCACCGCCAGACGAATCATCTCTTTTACGCCTGAATCACGTTCGTCAAACTCAAATGCAACGATATCTGAATCACGATCTACGCCCAAAGTGAGTTGAGTCAGATCATTGGAACCGATCGAAAAACCATCGAATAATTTGGCAAAATCATCAATCTGGATCACATTATTGGGAATTTCGCACATAACGTAGACTTCCAGCCCGTTATCACCACGTTTCAAACCCTGTTCAGCCATTGAGGCCAACACTTTTTCGCCTTCTTGCACCCGGCGACAAAAAGGGATCATCAACTTGACATTGGCTAAGCCCATCTCATCACGCACTCGCTTCATCGCCGCGCACTCCAGTGCAAAACCTTCGGCATAGGCGGGATGGGTGTAACGGGCAGCCCCACGAAAACCGATCATCGGGTTCTCTTCTTCCGGTTCAAAAAAGTGCCCTCCCAGCAGGGTCGCATATTCATTGCTTTTGAAATCACTCATGCGCACCACGCAGGGTTTCGGATAAACTGCGGCGGCAATCGTAGCGACACCTTCGGAAAGGGTTTTAATAAAAAAATCAGTCGGATCATCGTAAGCGATGCTCATACCAGCCATCTTTTCCCGTGTGGCATCATCCACTTTCTCCGGGTGTATCAATGCCATCGGATGCACTTTGATATATTCATTAATAATGAATTCCATACGTGCCAGACCGATCCCATCCACTGGCAGTGAAGCGAAACTGAAAGCCTGATCCGGATTGCCCAGATTCATCATGATTGCGGTTTTTGGATGGGCTAACTGGCTAAGATCCGTTTGCTGAATCTCGAAATCAAGAATCCCCGCATAGATGTTGCCCGTCTCGCCTTCGGCGCAACAGACTGTCACCTCCTGAGTATTTTTGAGCACTTCCGTTGCGTTGCCCGCGCCTACAATGGCAGGAACACCCAGTTCCCTTGAAACAATAGCAGCATGGCAGGTACGGCCACCACGATTGGTCACAATCGCAGCGGCGGTTTTCATGACGGGTTCCCAATCCGGTGTTGTGGTATCGGCCACCAACACCTCTCCGGGCTGAAAATCACTTAACGATTCCATATTATCAATAATACGTACTTTGCCTGCACCAATGCGTGTACCAATCGCCTGACCCTGCACAATAATTTTGGATGTCTCTTTGAGATGATAGATCTCAAGCACACTGCCTTTTTTTTGTGACTCTACGGTCTCTGGCCGTGCTTGCACCATATATAGATGGCCATCCAAACCATCTTTTGCCCACTCCATATCCATCGGCTTGTAATGGTTTGCTTTTTTGGAGTAGTGATTTTCAACTTTGATGGCATAATCAGCCAGCACCATGACATCTTCATCAGAGATGCAGAAGTGACTTCTCTCTTCCGGGCTGGTATCAATATTTTTGATGTACTCCGCAGCGGTATGATCGCTATTGATCTTGTCAGTGAATATCATTCGTTTCTCTTTGCTACCTAGTTGGCGCTTGAGAACAGCACGAAACCCTTGGTTAAATGTTGGTTTGTGCACATAGAAACTATCAGGATCAATCGTACCTTGAACGATATTTTCACCCAGACCCAATGCCGCGTTGATAAACACAACATCCTTGAAGCCTGTTTCGGTATCAAGCGAAAACATCACACCACTTGTCCCTATATCACTGCGTACCATCTTCATCACCACGACAGAGAGATGGACTTTATAGAGGTCGAAGTTGTTATCGTATTTGTAATGAATAGAGCGGTCGGTAAAGTTGGAAGCCAGACAGCGCTTATAAGCATCAAGCAGAGCCTCTTCACTACCAATATTGAGATAACTCTCATTTTGACCGGCAAACGAGGCCTCGGGGGAATCTTCAGCGGTCGCTGACGAACGCACCGCTAAAGAGATGTTTTCGCCATACTCCTGTTTGAGTTGTGCATACCCCTTCAAAATCGCCGTTTTCAAATCTTCTGGAAGCTGACACTCATAGACAACCGAACGAGCCTTTTTCCCCCGTATCTGCAAGTCATTTACATCGTCGGGATCAAGCCCGTCAAGCGCCTCATGCAATGGTTGCCAGGCACTATTATAATCCAGCACATCACGGTATGCCGTCGCTGTCACGGCAAATCCATTAGGCACTCGCACGCCTACAGCGCTCAGGTTTTGATACATTTCACCCAGCGAGGCATTTTTACCGCCGACCAAGGCGACATCATCAATAGATAAGTCATTAAACCAGCGAATATAAGCAGGCGAATCAGTCATCATTTTTTCCTTTTTCACAATTAGGAACGTTCACGAAATCTTCTACCACTATGGCGTAGAAGTTATTCCGTGCGCGCTCCTTAAAGCCATTTCGCAGCATTCAAACTGGCTTGTTTAAAACTGCCCCAGATATTGCAAGCTATCAATTTCCTTTTCCGCTTGCAGCCAATCTTCCATTTCATGGCCTTCGGTAAAACCTCGATGTTCAGCAATATAATAAGCAGCTTCAGCGATCATGGTATATCGCTCTGTAACAACAACAGGCAGTTGCTTGCTCTTGGTAGGTTCAATCTTTTTACGCCTCTTTTTTTGAGGCGCTTTTTCTTTTAATTTAGGCATGATCCTCTCCGGTATTTTTATGAATTAATCAATTAAATACAAACCATCTGTACCCAGCCCTATTTAATAACAATGGAATCTATAGCGCTGTAACTTAGGTTACACTTTATTATCGTTGCCAAAATAAACTCTCTTTGTATAGAACTCTACTCCTCGTTATTGTTATTTAGTAAAGGTGCTCCACTGGCTTGGTGCCAGCCCTGAATTCCCTGCCAGATCTCTTCTGCCGTTTCGGCATACCAAAACAGCTCCCGATCTTCAGCATCAATAACACCTTCAGACACCAGAAAATCGACATTGACTGCCTGCCGCCAGAAAGATTCTCCCACAAGCACCACCGGCAGCGGTTCTATGCTGCGAGTCTGGATCAGAGTCAGAGTTTCAAATAGCTCATCGAGCGTGCCATAGCCACCGGGAAAGGCAACCAGTGCTTTGGCTCGCTTGAGAAAGTGCAACTTGCGCATGGCAAAATAGTGAAAACGAAAACAGAGATCAGGGGTGATATAGGGGTTGGGGTACTGTTCATGCGGCAGCATGATATTGAGACCGATTGATTTACCCTTCACATCAAAGGCTCCGCGATTGGCCGCCTCCATGATACCTGGGCCACCGCCGGTCATCAGCGTTACACGGCAATCATTGGGTCCTTTGCCAGATTCCGCCACCATACGGCCGAATGCCCGTGCCTCTTCGTAATATCGGCTTTTTTTCAGGATAGATTGCGCAGCAGAAAAACGCTGTTTCAGACTCTTGTTTGCGGGATCAGTAGCCAAGGCTTTCTCCAAAGCCTGAACCTTACGCTGTGCGGCCTCAGGTTCTTGTAAGCGGGTGCTGCCAAACACCACAATGGTGTGACATACGCCATGTTGTTGCAGCAGTAATTCAGGCTTGAGGTAATCAATCTCCAGGCGAACGCCACGCACTTCATCCTGGTTCAAAAAGTCCACATCCCGATCGGCCTGACGATAACCTGGGTTGGTCATAATGGCTTTCACCCGCGCCAGCGCCTGCGGGTCATCTTCCAGTGCCTTGGGTGCTTGCCACGGCAATGGCTCTTGCCGTTTATCAGGGTGGGCTGGAGCCGGTATATTGCAGTGAGAAGCTTTATCTTTTTTTGACATACCCTAATCCTGAAATCGGTAACTTTAAGATCGTATATTGTCACAATCACCACAACAACTGAACAATACTTTTTTTACCCCATTTCATCACCATAAACTTCAAACAACACAAAAGCCACTTTGTGATCAAAGATTCGTGATAAAGTATGCCTCAAAATATTTTCCAGACATTTATCACCATTTTTGCCAAGAATAACTCAATGCTAAATCTATACCCTCTGATACGCCCCCTACTCTTTAAACTTGATCCGGAAACTGCCCATAGTCTGACTTTTTCAGCCCTGGATATTGGAGCCAAGACAGGTATTACCCAATACACTCCCGCCTCAAACCCGGTCAAGGCAATGGGTTTGGAGTTTCCAACGCCATTAGGGCTAGCCGCCGGATTGGACAAAAACGGTGATCACATCAATGCCTTGAGTTCATTAGGGTTTGGCTTTCTGGAGATTGGAACCGTCACGCCTCGCCCTCAACCAGGCAACCCTAAACCACGCCTGTTTCGTATTCCAAAAGCACAGGCTGTGATTAACCGTATGGGCTTTAATAATGAAGGTGTGGATCACCTGATTGCCAATGTGAAAGCTGCAAGCTTTAAAGGAGTTTTAGGCATTAATATCGGCAAGAATTTCGATACGCCCATTGAAAAGGCGGCTGACGATTATCTTATCGGGCTTCGCAAAGTTTATCCTTACGCCAGCTATGTCACCGTGAATATATCCTCACCCAATACGGCTAATTTAAGAGCGTTGCAACAAGCAGATCAAATTGGCGGTTTACTGGAACAACTCAAGCAAGAGCAGCATCGTTTGAGTCAAGAGCATGGCCGTTATGTACCAATCGTTGTGAAAATTGCACCCGATATGAGTGAGGGTGAAACAGAAGCCGTTGCCAAAGCATTGCTATCTTATGAAATGGACGGCGTAATTGCCACCAATACCACCCTCTCCCGCTCGGGAGTTGAAAATCTGGTGAATGGCGATGAACAAGGTGGATTAAGTGGCGCACCTCTGACACAAAAATCGACTGAAATAGTTCAGCAACTTTACGCTTGCATCAGCGAAAAATTACCCATTATTGCTGCTGGTGGAATCATGAACGCCACCGATGCCCAAACCAAACTGGATGCGGGTGCCAAATTGATACAGATCTATTCAGGCCTTATTTACAAAGGCCCTGAATTGGTAAAGGAAATTACCGAGTACTTGCAATTAAAGTCAGTGATAGCGCCGGCCAATAGGTAATAATCAATACCGAAGTGAGCAGTATCAGGAAAAATGGCCACGTCGCACGATAAAGGGTCATAATCGATTTTTTAAAGCGATAACTGGCAATGAACAAGTTCATTCCAACTGGTGGAGTAAAATAACCAATTTGCATATTAGCAAGGAAAATAATACCAAGGTGTACGGGGTCAATTCCATAACGCAATGCAATAGGCAACAGCAACGGCACCATAATCATGATCGCTGAAAAGATATCGAGCATCATGCCAAGAATCAGTAAAAACAGATTCAGCAGCAATAAAAATGTAAGTGGATCACTGACGTATTGCTGTATCATTTCAAAGAGCTTCATCGGAACTTCCGCATCTACAAGATAGTTGGTAGATGCCAAAGATACGCCGAGAATCACAAGCACTGCACCCACCAATATCATCGACTTGCGTATAATTTCCGGCAGCGCTTTTAGTGAGATCTCCCGATAGATGAATACCTCAACAATCAAAACATAAACAACCGTCACCGCAGCCGCTTCAGAGATCGCAAAATAACCACTATAAATACCGCCCAACACAATAAATGGCAATGGAATTTCCCAGATACACTCTTTCGTAACGGCGACCATCTCTGCCCACGAGTTTTGAGGTTTTGGAACAGGTGGATTATGCCGACCTTGCCAGACAGCCCAGGCACTCAACATTGAAAGCATCAATAACCCGGGCAACAAACCGGCCAAAAACAGCTCATCAATAGTAAACGACCCACCCACACCCAACTGTTGCGCCACAACACCGTAAAGAATCAGCGGCAATGAAGGTGCAAAAAGAACCCCCAGACTTCCCGATGTGGTAATCAAGCCCAGGTTGAAATTTTCACGATAACCCGCTTGTTTCAAAGCCGGATAAAGTATCGCCCCCAGTGCCACAATCGTCACGCCAGAAGCGCCGGTAAATGCGGTAAACAACGCGCAAGCAACCAATGCAACAATCGCCAGCCCGCCGGGCATCCAGCCTAAAAAAACTTGAGTCAAACGCACCAGACGGCTTGGTGCACCGCTTTCGCTGAGTAAATAACCTGCAAAAGTAAACAGCGGAATCGCCAATAAAACAGGCATTTCTGCAAGCCGATAAATTTCAATAGCGATAACAGCCAGATCAATCTCTTCGCTATAAAACCCCCACAGAGCCGATGCACCAATGATGGTAAACAACGGCGCACCCAGCAAGGCCATCACAATCAATATAAGACCAATCAAAATCACGCGAATGCGCCTTTAAGGTGCTGCATCAGGAGTATGACGATGAGTCATACCCGCCAGAAAAAACAGAAAAAAACGCAGCGCCATCACACCGAAAGCAATCGGAATAATAATTTCACACCACCACGCAGGCACATTGGCAAAAGCAATCATGCCTTCCTCTTTTTCCATCAGAACAAAGCGAGCCGCGTGATAACTGATCAAACCACAAATTGCTGCACTGAAAAGATCGGTCACGAGCCGCGAAATACGCTTCCATGCAACCGGCAAGTAATGTGAAAGCACATCAATACTAATGTGCTCACGTTGACGGCTGGCTGCCATCGCTCCCAGCAAACCTACCCAAAGCACCATAATTCGCAATAAAGGATCACTCCAGGAGAGCCCCATATCCCAAACATTACGCAGTATAATTTGCCCGACGGCAAGCAGGATCATCGCCGTCAGCAGTAATACCATCAGGCTGTTTTCCAGCCAGAAGGTCATTGTGCCGAGGCGTTTAATCATTCAGCCAAGCCAAGTGCATGACTGGTTTTACGATATGTACTCAGGTGTGTATTAAATGAATCAATAATATCTTTACTAAAAATACCCTGCTTGATTAACTTGTCAATCGCTACAGTCACAGCTCCCGACCACTGCGCTTGTTCAGTTTCAGACGGCATAACAAAATGAATACCTTGCTCTTTAAGTGCTACGTTCGCTTTTTCATTATCACTTCGATTGAGTTCATCAAGGCGCTCAAAAACAGCAGCCATCACCTCTTTTACAGTACTTTGGTCTTGCGAACTTAATTTTTCAAATACTTTGCGTTTCACCACCATCGTGCCATATAGATACATCAGCGGCGTATCTGTGACATGTTTGATTTTAGTATGCCATTGCAGAGCGATGGCTCCCATAGGCGAAGCAGCGACAGTATTAATAAGACCCGTTTGCAGCCCCGTAAGCACATCAGTCAGAGGTAGTGGAATCGGTGAAACGCCCACGGACTCAAAAGCAGCCCGGCTCAACACATCGCCCTCTGGGCTCCAGACTTTATGATCGGACATATCATCAACATTGGAGATGGCTTTATCAGACATCACATAAGCAAATCCACCCTCACCAATCCCAAAACTGATAAAGCCTTTCTCTTTCATTCCGGCAATCAGATCCTGATCCATCTGCTTGCGTATATAGTCCACTTCATCATAAGAGCGAAATGCGAGAGGTAAACTATAGATCTGGGCATCCGAATAAATTTCTGAAAGCCCCCCTCCAGTAATGGCTCCTCCATGAAGCTGCCCAACACGAATTTTACGCAATACCGACTTATCATTGCCCATAATACCGCCAGGATAGAAACGGAATTTCACTCGGCCATCAGTACGCTTTTTTATTTCATCAGCTCCTTTTTTAAGCTCCTCCATCCACGTAGTGCCATCAGGTGCAATTGTTGCAATTTTAAATGTTTTTGCATAGAGCGGGGCTGAGATAAAAGCAAGGAAAAACAGGGTAATTAATAGTGTTTTAAACATCATTATTCCTCAAAATACTCTTTGGATGTTTCAAGCAGTTGCTTCGCTTGTTTTTGTGCCAACGTATTACTCAGCGTCAAACCTGCGTGATTGGCATCGTTATTAACCACTTCAAGCAAGAGTTTATCATGCAATTCCTGATCAAACATGAGCCGCGCATAAACTTTGGCAAACTCCACTTTGGTAACAAAATCATTGCCTTCAGATATTTCGATTGCACGTTCAAAATGTTGGCGTGCCAATTCGGGTTTTCCACCAAGTGCGGGGGGTAATTGACCTTTTATGACACCAAGAAAGAGATGTGCCCGCCCCCATTCATGTCGCTCATCAAGCTCAACAATACGCGCCATAATTGCCTCAACCTTGGGCAGATCAGCTACAGCTCCCCAATCTTTACTATGAATCTGTATCCATCCCGCCCATACCGAACCATAAGTATACAATGTATCCAGATCTTTAAGTTTCATGGCACCAAGCTGCTGAGAAAATTGATCAAGCGGCCCTTTTTCGTGCTCACATATTTTGGGGTGCTTATGACAAATGGCACGACGGCTGTAATCCCGGGCCTTGTCAGAAAGCCGCATAGCACGTTCAGGGTCTTCAACAAACACTGAAGCATAGGTGCTATTTAGCGTCGCACTGGCCTGCAAAATGTCAGAGCTATCAGGGTCATTCAGAACGAAACTGTCCAGTAGCAACAGCAAGACAGGAACCCCGTCCTTCACTGTTTCGGGATCATTTTGATTAAGAATAGAGTCACTCAGATGATCAGCAAAACGATCTGTAATCATGCTGGTGCAAGCGGTGCTGAGTAGACTTGCAAATAAAAGGAGAGCTATTTTCGGCACAATAATTCAAGACAAATTTCAAAGTTTTCTTGATAATCAACTAATTTCAGACAACTTTCAAGAGTTCATCTCTCTCAATTCATTGCCCGTTTATATATTCAAAATTTCAACGTCCATTCCAGTGCTGATTTGACCAGTGCCCTCAGCAATCACATTCTGCCCAAAAAAGAGTTGATTATTTCGTTGACGGTAACGGCTTAAAGTACGCAAAGGCTCTTTGCCTCGTTCGCCTGTTAATGGATTAATACATGGAATCACACAACGGCTGCACGGTTTCACAATACGGAAAATTACCGTACCGATCCGGATCTTCTTCCAACCATCTTCGGCGAAGGCCTCACAACCATCCACCACCAGGTTGGGTCGAAAGCGTGCCATTTCAATGGGCTGCTCGAGCCGTTCATTAAGATCATCCAGCGAAGCTTTTGAAATCAACAGCAGTGGAAAGCCATCACTGAATGCCGTTTTATCGCCTACCTGGGCATAGCTCAAATCGACCTGGCGAAACTCTTTTTCAGGAAAGAAGACCAAACGAGATGTGATACCAAGAAAACAACTGATCCAGTTCGCTGCCTCATCACCACAATCCATCGCACTGCACCGATCCTCCCACACAGTAACTTCTCGCTCCATTGCATGGGATGGCTCTGAAACAACCAGGTCGGGCATACCTGATACAGAAAGTTGAACCCCATGCTCAGTAAGCACTTGCTGAACCAGGCACATCCTGGGATGCTGGCGCTGTGTGACAAACTGACCATTTTCATCCACCACCATCCAGCGACGATCATGATTTAAACCAAAGCGATCCACAACAGCGCTATTCAGCGATATTTGTGCAAATGATTTAACAGGATAGATCGCCAGTTCGCTGACTTTTAGTTCAGACATTAATCCAGACCAAATGCGCTCATTTCATCACGCAGTTTCACCACTTCACCAATAATAATCAAGGTTGGTGCATGAATTTCATTATTTTTTGCAACATCAGGCAGTGTTTGCAAATCACTCCTAAACACCTTTTGCTCTGGCGTGGTTCCTTTCTGTATCAATGCTGCTGGCGTTTTTGGTGACAAACCATGTGCAATCAATTGCTGAGATAGCACACCAACTCCCATCATCCCCATATAAACCACAATTGTTTGCTGCGTTTGCGCCAATGCTTTCCAGTTCAGGTTAACCGTGCCATCTTTGAGTTGCCCTGTCACAAACACCACGGATTGCGAATAGTCCCGATGCGTCAGCGGAATACCTGCGTAACTGGCACAACCAGCAGCGGCAGTCACTCCTGGCACCACTTGAAAAGGGATGCCGTGTTTGGCCAGCATCGCAATCTCTTCACCACCACGCCCAAATATAAAAGGGTCGCCCCCTTTTAGGCGCAATACACGCTTGCCTTGTTTGGCATAATCAACCAATAGCTGGCTGATCTCCTCTTGGCGAACCGAGTGATAAGCACGTTTTTTTCCGACATAAATAGGCTCAGCTTCACGCCGCACCAGATCAAGCACTTCACCTGGAATCAAGCGATCATAAAGCACTACATCCGCTTGCTGCATCAGGCGCAAAGCCCGGAATGTAATCAGATCCGGCGCACCGGGCCCACACCCTACGAGATAAACTTCACCTTTTATAGAGAATTCATCCACATCACCGGCACTGTAGCGATCCAAAGCCTCTTGCAGAGCCGTTTCAGCTTCTTGTTCCTGGCCTGCATAAAACTGTTCGGCAATTGGCCCTTCGAGTGTATGATTCCAAAAACGTCGACGCGCTGCCATTGCAGGCAAACGTTGCTGAACCTGCTCGCGCATACGCCCTGCCAATTCAGCCAGTTTACCGATATTGACGGGAATCATGGCTTCAAGTTTTGCGCGAAGCAGTCGCGCCAAAGTCGGTGAAGATCCACCACTTGAAATGGCTGCAATTACAGGTGAACGATCAATAATCGAGGGCACAATAAACGAGCTAAGTTCAGGGCTATCCACTACGTTCACCGGGATATTCAATTGATGACACAGATCGGCAAGGCTTTCATTAAACGGCTCATCATCTGTCGCCGCAACAGCTAACCGGCAGCCTTCAAGCAGATCAATATTGAAGACATCCGTAGATGCCTCTATATCACCCGCCTCATGCCACGCTTCAATTCGTGCATTCAATGAAGGTGCGACAACAGTGACTGAAGCACCGGCACGTAATAACAGAGCTATTTTACGTGCTGCAACTTCACCACCACCCACAACCAGACAACGTTGCTGTTTAACTTTTAGAAAGATTGGAAAGTAATTCATCAAACTGTTGAATCTAAAACTTTGATACCGCCCATATAGTGCTGTAACACTTTTGGCACATGCACACGACCCTCTTCATCCTGGTAATTTTCCATGATGGCTACCAGAGTACGCCCAACCGCCAGACCAGAGCCATTAATGGTATGTAATAATTCTATTTTTTTCGTTTCAGGATTACGCCAGCGTATTTTCATTCGACGCGCCTGAAATGATTCAAAATTACTGCACGAAGAGATTTCACGATATCTATCCTGCCCTGGTAACCAGACTTCCAGATCATAAGTCTTCGCCGCTGAAAAGCCTAAATCTCCACCGCATAAATTCACAACACGATAAGGCAACTCCAGCTTTTGTAGTATCGTTTCAGCATGTTCAGTCAAACGATCTAACGCGGCATAAGAGTCTTCCGGTTTGACAAACTGCACCATTTCAACTTTTTCAAATTGATGTTGACGAATCATACCGCGCGTATCACGACCGTAAGAACCCGCTTCACTGCGAAAGCAAGGCGTGTGGGAGACATATTTAAGCGGCAATGCATCAGCCTCTAAAATATCACCACGCATCGTATTAGTGATCGGTACTTCTGCTGTTGGAATCAGGCAGTAACCTTGTTCGCTGGTGGTCACAAACTGGTCACCTTCAAATTTGGGCAGTTGCCCTGTGCCAGTCAGACTTTCACGGTTCACCAGATAAGGCACATAAATTTCAGTGTATCCATGATCTTTGGTGTGAGTGTTCAACATGAAAGTGATCAGGGCACGGTGCAGCTTGGCCAACGCTCCTGTCATCACTGAAAAGCGCGCGCCCGTTATTTTTGCGGCTGTTTCAAAATCGAGCAAACCAAGGGCTGCGCCTAAATCGACATGATCCTTGACTTCAAAAGCAAACGCTTTCGGCTCACCCCAGCGGCGAACTTCCTGATTATCTTCTTCACTTTTCCCATACGGCACACTTTCATGCGGAAGATTGGGGATACCCATTAAAATCTCATCCAGAGCCGATTGAGTTTCACTCAAACTCGCCTCTGCTTCTTTCAGTTGATCCCCCAGATCTGCAACGGCGGCTAATAAAGGTGCAACATCTTCACCTTGAGATTTCGCTTTTCCGATTGATTTGGCACTTTTGTTGCGTTCACTTTGTAACTGCTCGGTTTTAACCTGAAGTGATTTTCTTTTTGCTTCCAGCTCGGCCAGAGTTGAAGTATCCAGCGTGGCACCTTTTTTCAGCAATTTTTGAGCTGTTTCTTCTAACTCATTACGAATCAAACGAGGGTCTAGCATTTTTTATCTGTTCTCCGACTAGGGTTTATTTTAAAATAGGCACAAAAGGAGCCAAAATTGAGTTTTTCAACAGAAAAATAGCGACCTATCAAGAAAAGAGGACGCCTAATTTAGCCGATAAAAATTGTCAGGGTAATTTGGGCCGTTAAGTCTTGTTTGGAAGTTAATTCTCGGCTAGGAAAATATCATCCGATCAGCCAGTAGATTAAAATAATTTTTAGACCAAATATCCAGCTGTTGCGGATCTTTAATAAACCTCACAACATCTTGTCGAGCCGATTCAATATCAAGTTTCTGGATTTTTCCCCTTACTAATTGTAACAACTCTGCTTGACCTGAATCCGCCTTTGATACATCACCACTCTGTTGCGCTCGTTGATAAAAATGATCTAAATTTAATCGAGCCCCCCTCCTGACATACCACTCAAAATCAAACCAGTCTCTTCCCTTTACTCTATTTTTCCATTGACGAAATAATAATGCATGCATTTTCCCCGCAAAAAGATCAGAAAGAGAGAAACATTTGGTATAAAACGAAAAAGGCTGCAACAGTAATTTTTCTTCCGTTAAAAAACCCATGGGTGGATCTCTGTCAACTTCAAATTTAATCTTGATTACTTTTGACCCACTAATTTGGAGGTCATAAACTTCAGATCTGTTTTTTAAAAAAGCCGAATCAATATTGCTTTCAATCGTTTTCACTTTTGCATGAATATCAACTCGCAACCCTAATGCGCTAAACTCTCTTATTATCGCATCAAAATAAGGTTCAAGTGAAAACGTTGCTTCGGGCCTTAACAGAGAAAAATCCAAATCCTCCGAGAACCGCTCAAGACCATAGAATATCCGCAGACAAGTTCCACCATAAAAAGCAGCCTTTTCAAAGAATCCACCCCGATACAAACCTGCCAAAGCAATTTCTTGCATGACTTCACGTAATGCATGCGCTTTATCTTGATGGGTCACTGAGGGATATTTTGCCAACATTTGTTCGACAATCATTATTTAAGCTTCCCTATTAATTTATAGAGAGAATACAGCTGTTTTTTTTTATGGCCTGTTAATAAACATTGCTCAATGATTGCTGAATCCAGCTTGCTCAAATAAGTCTGATCAACTCGTAAATCTTCTATGAGAAACGCCATCATTGATTTAACATTGGTCACCTTTAGTTTTTTGGTAAATATAATTTTGTCACATAAGGCTTTTTCAGGACTTGCAATTAAAAAACAACTACCATCCGCATTGCTATGTATTTGTATACCGATCGGATAAAGAGGGCTGTAAGAGTGAATATAATTAAAGTGCCCAAACGGTGTATCAAAAGCTTTGGCTCGACCCGTCACCATAGAACTCACCTCAAATACAGCTTCAGGAATGATACCGTAATAAGCCAGTGCAAAATCTAAAGAGACATAAGATGGGCCATATAAAAGATTCGCCACTAATGGCTGGGATACTTGTTCGGTACGAAATGTCTCGCCTAACAAATATAAACCCCGTTTAATTTGAACGATTTCTCCA
This sequence comes from Gammaproteobacteria bacterium, assembly GCA_015490755.1. Lineage (GTDB taxonomy): Bacteria > Pseudomonadota > Gammaproteobacteria > JAADGQ01 > JAADGQ01 > S141-38. Next base: position 9,091 of record WFXF01000038.1, on the reverse strand, counting down.
GAAGACAACATCCGGGAGATTTTATCATTCGGTCGTCTATATTTTTTAAGCATAGACAACAAAGTGGAATGATTAAAAGGCACCGAAGAGTATGCTTCTAATTGACAATCACTCATCATAAATCAGTTATTTTTACATAGAAAATCTAATATTAAGCGATTATCTATGTAAAAATCAATTTATTGTTTCACTTCAATTCAATTCAAAGGCAATAAAAAACGTTGTCCCTGATAATTCATCATGACTCCATCAACCACAATCGCTTCAATCACAGTGCCGTTCGACATTTTTTGCCCTTCACGATATTTATCCATATTGATCAGCACAAAGCGATCTTTTTTGCGATCTTTGTACACATGTACATCAAGATGCATCTCAGGCAGTTGAGCCTGGAAATCGTACTCTGTTTCGCTTAACAATGGAACGGACGTATCATCAGGTATTGTTATCACTTCCTTTGCTTTCTCTTTTGAATCGAGAGCTTCTATTCGCGATGTCGGAGTGATGAGTATCTCACCCTCCTTGAGTAATATTTTGTCAGATTGCTCAGACACCACCTCTGTTTTAACGGGTGCAGGTGTCACTTCTCTCTTCACCAATTGTTGCTTTCGCTTCTGTTCCTGCGCCATCACTTCCATGATATCCTGCGCTTTAGCGACTTTCTCGACAGTGCTTTGTTTTTCTACACGCACAGCTTCATGCTCTACATTTTTCACAACGATCTCTGTTTCTACTTTTTTTGGCTGAAAATAGAGTAAAGCAACCACAACCAAAAGTAGCACTATAATTACCACCATAAGTATTGGAAAAGGCTTTGAAACAGCTGCCATCTCTACTGCCTCAACACTATGCAGCGTCGGCACTTGACCAATTTGTCGCTCTTTTTCTGATTTTTTCAGCGCATCAAGAATATAGGACATAAGCTATTCCGAAGATTCGCCTCCCTTGAAATCCAGTATCGGTATCGACTCTTCGCCACTCAATGAATTGATCACAATCATCGTTTTAATACCAACAACTCCATCATCAACCAAGCCATGCTTACGCTGAAAAACTTTCACATACCCTTCGAGTGATCTATCGAATACATCAATACGTCTACTGATCAGGTTTCGCCCCATAAACTGTTCTATATTGCGGCGCAACCACAATACCACATCACTACGGTCACCCAGGCTTATTAAGTGGCTCCCCAATACAGGTGGTTGCCACAACAGCAGATAACGGTCACTCCATACCTGCCTTAACACCGGCTCGGAAATTTTATAAAGATTACCTGCGATCTCCACTATACCCTCACCTTCCCGCAAAGACCTGATCACAATGTACTGTTTTTCCCCGAATGCCGCCGCCGTATCCACCCAGATAATCGCTGGCCGATTCAGAATTAAATATTCATCCCACGTTCCAATACCCCAGTAACATTGCAATCGCAAACTAATCGCTCGTTCACAACCGGTTGTGCCCACCGTTTTATCGTAATCCAGCCGCCAGGAGGCAAACAGCCCTGAAAATGCCATATCAAGGTTTTTGCTATCGGGCGATATTTGCAGCACTCTTTCCAGATCACTCTCAGATTTTATTGATTTAATATCAACCGAAGCCTCTGTAGATGCCACAGTTTCAGGCAGTAGCTCTGTAGTAACATCATGGTGATTAGCGGTAACAGGAGAAACCCAGGGTCGCCATGTGATACCTGACTGCCAGATTACTCCCACCATAATCAAAACAGATATTGCAACCAGCGACAGCCACAGTTTCGCTCTACTTCTCTGTTGACTATTCAGCTCTCCATAAACCTCAGCAACCGCTTTTTTTACAATAGTTCCCGTTACTTGAGACTCTTCCCTCGCATAAGCACCTAATAATGAACGGTCGCACATCACGTTAATCAAGCGGGGAATTCCCCCTGAGAATTTTTTAATTTGACGGATGGCATCACGAGTAAAAAGGTTTCTTCTAGCACCCGCAACTTTAAGACGGTGGACAATATATCCCTGCGTTTCACGTAATGTCATTGGCTCCAAATGGTAACGTGCGGTCACCCGTTGAGCGAGCTGACGAAGGTTAGCTTGACCAAGCACCTCACGCAGCTCGGGCTGCCCTACAAGCACAATCTGTAACAGTTTATGTTTGGCGGTTTCCAGATTTGTGAGCAGCCGAATCTGCTCCAGCACATCGATGTGTAAATTCTGTGCTTCATCCACCACAAGAATCACGCGCCGCCCTTGGCTGTATGCATTCAGAAGGTAGGCATTAAGCATATCAACAAGCACTTTAACACTGTCGGTTTCAACGGGGTATTTGATATGCAACTCATCACAGATGGACGCAACAAACTCAAATACTGAAAGCTTGGGATTAAAAATCAGTGCCAGATCAATACCGTCAGGCAGCTGTGCCATCAATGTACGAATCAAAGTCGTCTTGCCAGTGCCTACCTCACCGGTAAGCTGCACAAATCCATCTTGATCTTTCACACCAAAAAGCAGGTGAGCCAACGCCTCCTGATGCCGCTCACTCATATAGAGATAGCTCGGGTCAGGTGTTATGGTGAAAGGGAGTTCACGTAATCCAAAGTAGTCGCAATACATATCGAGGCGATTATATCACCGCTAATATAAGTAGTAACTGGAATAATGGCGGTAACAACAGCAGCTTCGGTGCCAACAACAACTCTTATTGATGGTAACGCCGCGACTGAATGGTCATCCAACAATCAAGAGAAACAGTGCAGGATACAGGTCACACTCGATAAAACATACACGATCACAGGTGTCGGTTTAACGATGTGCGAAATACAAGCATTTACCCTGGTGCATATAACTCATCAGGGTAAATGCCAACCATCTTCAAACAAAAACTCATCCAGATGCTTACCTTGCCGCCAACCCGCCTGCTCCAGCATCGGTTTATCATAAAACTGTTTTACCGGGCCAATACAGAGCAATGCAATCGGTTTGGCGCCTTCAGGGCAATTTAATAACCCGGCCAATGCCTTAGGGTCAAATAACGAAACCCATCCCAGCCCCAGGTTTTCCACCCGCGAAGCCAGCCACAAATTTTGAATTGCACACGCCGTAGAACAGAGCGCCATCTCTTCCGGCAAGGTACGACGACCAAACACTGTACCATCATCCGGTGCCTGCACTACGGCAATCAAAGCTGCACACTCCCGGACTCCTTCGACCTTGAGTTCAAGAAACTCCTGCTCCCGCGTCGCCAGAAGTTTCGCAGTCTCCATGCGCTCTCGATCCACCAACTCGGCAACCGCTTCACGCAGCCTGCTGTTTTTGATCTGAATAAAGCGCCAGGGCTGCATCAAACCCACAGAAGGTGCTGTGTGTGCAGCGCTTAGAATGCGCTGCAACACTTCGGCATCAATGCTGCTATTCGCAATAAAGTGCCGCATATCACGCCGCTCACGCATGACGCGATATAAAACTTCCTGCTCTGATCTGGAAAAATTAGTCGGCAAGGTCAGATTCCCGCTGCCAGACTCTCTGATAGCCCGTTTCTGCTTCAGAGTTAAATTCACCCTCCCAGCGAATCAGTGACAAATTGAAAATGGAATGGCCTGTAACATCTACAAAATGAACACTGCGCAAAGAGTCACCGCGTTGCACCATCCAGGCTTCAGTGACCTTGCTCCAGTGAATGTGCAGATGAAAGTGATCATTCTCAATATTCAGCCATTCGCCACGCGCTTTAAAGTCGCTGGCATTCAACATAAGCTCCGAAACGGCTCCACCATCACTGCGCACCACAGCGCGTAAACAACCCCACCGAACCGCATCAGTTTCCACCAGTTTCATCAAGTCAGATGATACCCGAATTGCCCTGAATTCACCTGCATGGCTCTCATCACTTCCCTCAGAAATAGCAGAAATAATCTGCACCAAAGGCATATCAAAATAGTTCACCACATCACGCAAAGAGATATCAGGATTTTCATTCATGTACTCACGCACACACTCTTGCCACCCTTCCAGCCCCATGGCCAGTGAACGCCCCCGTTTTTCATCGCCTCTGGTTTCACCGGTCAGCTGATCATACTTGTTAGCATAACCGCGTGGCGTGATCATCAACCCCTGTTCGAGAAAAGTGCTGCTGTTACCAATTAATACCGTTGTTAACATGCCGATATTGCAATCAACCATCTCATCCAGACGTACAATCTGAATATCCTGCTTTGCACGATAGGCTGATTTCACAATCGCTACCGGTGTTTCCGGCTTGCGATGTTGCAACAAAATACGCTGCGCCTCAACAATCTGCCCCGTGCGGCGACCACTCTTGGGGTTATACAGAGCCACCACAAAATCACTCCGCGCCGCCGCTTCCAGACGCCGTGCAATCACAGGCCATGGAGTCAACAGATCTGACAAGGAGATCGAACAAAAATCATGTGTTAACGGTGCGCCGACCAATGAAGCACAAGCGGATAAAGCTGTGCTACCGGGGATGACTTCGACCTTGATATTACTGTCTGGTGTCCAGCCTGATTGCAATAACACCTCATAAGTTGGGCCTGCCATCCCGTAAACACCGATATCTCCAGAAGAGATCAGTGCCACAACTTTACCTTGTTTCGCCTGTTCAAAGGCCTCAATGCTGCGATCCAGCTCTTCGGTCATGCCCTTGCGCACCACCTCTTTGCCCTCAAGCTGATCTTGCACCAACTTGATATAGGTCGAATAGCCGATCACCACATCCGCCTCTTTAATCGCTTCAAGTGCCCGAACGCTCATATGCTGCTTTGCACCGGGGCCAAAACCCACCAGTAGAATTTTACCTTGATTCATGTTTGTTTTTTCATACCTTTGGTCATCACCCTCTCACAATCGAAACCGTGGCATTTTTGCCATCCGTCCCCAGATATTTATATTTTTCAACCAGCAAGAAACGAAGACTTTTTTTTGCAGCCAGTATCGCAGCCGCCTCGGCCACAGCGGGTGTGCCCATATATTTTAAAACTACATCAGAAGGATTGGGCACTTCCACTTTTGCCAACTGTTCGGCACTGAAAAAATGCAATGGCCAACCGTGTTGTTCCGCCAGTGCCAACAGTGCGATTTCATCACTCTTTTTGTCGATACTCGCCAGCGCCGTTACCGCCTTTCGGGTCTGGTCAATTTGCGCTAAAGCTTGATCCACTGCGGTAGACAGTGTTTCCAGTGAAGCTCCTCGATCACACCCCATGCCCAGTATCAATTTCATAATCATGCTCTTCTATTATTTTGAGGGTGGACGATACACCACCAGCCGTTCATTCAGTGCTGCCCAGATTGCTTCATCAATCTCTCGGTAAGTAATCCAGAGCACCGCTGAATACTTGTCCAGATCAACCTCTTCAAAGCGTTCAAACTGATGAATATTGGCCGGCAGCGGAGTAGGCCGTGTCCACCACTCTTTTGAACCACACTCTTGCACCAACGCGATCGGTTCTTCATTAACCACATGCGCTGAAACACGAGTCACATTAAGCTTGGGCGCTTCCACTTTCCAGCCCAGTTCACGCCCCAAAATATCGACAGGAATGGTTTTCCCCACATCAGAAGCCGTAGTCACGACTGCAACCGCCCCCAATAGATCGGCTAACTGCTGAGCGTATGCATTTGCACCGCCAATATGACCCGACAAGACCGGAATAACAAATTGACCCGCATCATCCACCACCAAAATGCCGGGGTCTTCATCTTTGGATTTGAGGTGCGGTGCAATCAAACGCACCACAGCGCCCAGTGAAACGAAAAATACAATCTGGTCGTAATCGTTAAAAAAACTGGCCATTTGCGCCCGTAATGCGCCTTCATAAGCATTCACTTTATTGGGCACAGCAGAGATCAAGTCAGAAAACTTTTCTGCCACAACAATTTCAGTATCGGGCACTTTTTCTGCCATGGCTGCGACTTGTTTGACACCATGTTTGGTAATTGCCACAAGCGCGACGCGCGGTTTTTGAATATTATCCATCAACAGAGACCTATATTTATACAGCTGTTTTTTTACGACAACCACGGATTATTTCACCCCGTTGGCGATTGGGGTTTTTGATTAACATCAAGGAGAGATAATTGACTTTTTCACCCTTCAATGAGGCAACATCATTCACCACCCGTTCATGGGGTGAGCCGGCCTTCTCTATAAAGCGACTCTGCTTTAATAGCTGGCGTTTAGCCAACAGGTCAATAATGTCATCCAGCAACGGTTTAACCTTGAGCAGAATCAAGGTATCGAACTCATCCAGCATCTGGCTAATTACTTTAAGGCCATAACCCGCTGGAATAATCGCGACCGTATCATCCACATCCGCCAGTGGCATTTGTACCTGCGCGGCAGCGGCATTAAAGGATGGCACACCTGCAATCACTTCAATTTCGATACTTTCATCCAGTGCTGTCACGGTGCGAGCCAAGTGGCCAAAGGTTGAATAGGTCGAAGCATCTCCTTCCACGAGAAACAGCACATCCTGACCGCTCCGTAATTTTTCCAGCACGCTCGTCGCGGCGCGTAACCAATATTTTGCCAGAATTGAAGCATCATGAGTCATCGGAAATATCAGTGACATCGACTGCTCTGGCAAAACCAGCCCGGCACGCAACGCAATATTCAGCGCATAACTGTCACTGCTTGCGTTGCGCACCGGATAGCTCCAGACTTTATCACTCTGCAATAGCTCCCAGGCACGGCGCGTAATCAGCCCCGGATTTCCCGGCCCCAAAGAGACACCGTATAACACCCCTTTACTCATTGCCTTCACCCTGATTTGCACAGACAATCCAGACGGGATTCTCAGCTTGCATACGGTGCATGTGCAAAATGGGCTGACTGCGGCTGGCTTGCAGTTGAGTAACATCCCACTGTGCATTTAATGCGTCCAGCGTCTGCGTTGCCAGTGCCAGATTTTCCAGTGTGACAAAATTCATCACCAACTCGCCTTGTGGCTTCATACGAGACAGACAGAGCTCGATTAACTCCGCCAACTCACCGCCGGATCCACCAAAAAATACCGCATCAGGATCCGGCCAGTCGGCCAACAAATCCGGCGCTTTACCATGTTGAATTCGATAGTTGGTCACAGCCATTTTCTGACGATTTTTCTGGGCAATGATGAAATCTGCATGATTTTTTTCAATCGCATAAACATATCCCTTACGGCACAGACGCGCAGCCTCCAGCCCTACCGAACCCGAACCGGCGCCAATATCCCAGACGATGCTGTCAATTCGCAGTTGCAACCGCGCCAGTGATACCGCTCGCACTTCGCGTTTAGTAATTAACCCTTTATCCGGTTTGCGCTGTACAAACGACTCATCCGCCAAACCGAACAGTGTAACCGGCTGTGACGCATGGCGTTGTAAAATAACAATGTTGGGATGAGCAAACGAACGTGCTGCCGCGTCACTCAGTGACAAATCACGAATGATATTTTCATTGTCCGTTAACAAAGCCTCAGCAACCGATAGTTTGAATGTCTCGCCCAGACCGGCACGAATCAACATTCGGGCAATGCGATCCGGTGAGTTTTCAGGGCTGGTAAATACCGCAACCAAAGGGTTGGAACGTACCGTTTCCAAGATAGGATAGAGACCATGTTCTGAGTCCGCACTCATACTCCACTCTCCCGCATCCTTGCTATGAACGGAGCAGATTGCCACCTCTTGCCAAGCCAGACCCAAGCGTGAAAAAGCCAGTTGCAAAGTTGAAACATTCGGCATCACTTCACAAAGTTTACTGCCCAATTTATTGATCAGATAACGACCGATGCCGTGACACATCGGATCACCTGTCGCCAAGACCACAACATTCATATCTTTGGCTTGTGCATCACGAACCCATTGCGGCACTCTGGATAGGCCTTCGGCGATATCCTGTTGCTGTGCAGTCGGACTCAACTCACCTTTAAATAGTAACAGTGTACGACGCGCACCAATAACAACATCGGCCAGACGAATCCGCTGCTGCGCCTCGGCACAAAGCCCCCGAACACCACTATCCAGCACACCTATAATAGAAACCGGCTTCATCACTTCCATCCTACCTCTGCCACAACCCAATGGGGTCAAGTATCATATTGACGCCTTATCCGTTCAACCTTCCCCTGTAGCTCCCTATCCTCAGCAAGCAACTCTTTTAGCTTTTTAATCGTTGTAGGTATGCTCCCCGTTCTTTTTAAATTTAATGCTGCTGCTATATCCACCAATTTCATGCCGCCAACTTCCTGTGCCAATGCCATGGTAACCCACCGGGGAATGTTGTTGCTCACTCGCCCTCTTGGGGAATGTATAATTGTATTTTTTCTGACTTTGAATGCTTTTGCCACACTTTCGATGATATCGTCGACACCAGGGCGAAATAGTTTCAGTGCATCTTTCGACACGGTTCGTTCATCTGTTACTCTTTGTTTGTATATCCAGTCTCGAAATGAGTCACTTCCCAGATAAGGGACCTGATTCCCTTTGCTGTAAAATTTCCTTATCTCTTCATCTACGCCAAGTTCAACAAACGCACGGTATTTTTTTTGCTGGTCTGTTCCGCAATTGAGTTGTTGGTATATCTCTTGTTGATATAGCCACTCGGGTGGTTTTACGTTTTTTATGTACGCCGTATAACTGCTCCATGGATATTCGTCCAGCTGTTTTATTTTTCCTGCGTTCACCGGGTTTCGATGGATGTATCTTGATAGTTGCAGTTGATAGCTGTCTTTTTCTACGCTGATCGCTTTATATCGCCCTCGAAAGAGGGGGCCATCTGTTTTCTTCAGTCGATTGTACCGTTGCGTGTAGACTCCATTAATATGGCGCATTGCCCGCCCTAAATTGGCTTCGGGCGTTTTTACCAGTAGATGGTAGTGATTGCTCATTAAACAGTAGCACAGTATTTGTATTCCAAATCGTTGATGTGCTTCTTCTAATGTTTTCAGAAACGCTTCATAGTAGTGTTCATTGTGGAATATTTTATGTCTCGCCCGGCCACGATTCATCACATGGTAATAGGCGTTTTCGTATTCTATTCGTATGGGTCTTGGCATTGGGGAAAGGTATCATTTTAAAAACAAACAGTCAATATGATACTTGACCCCTTTTCT
>WFXF01000037.1 GCA_015490755.1 Gammaproteobacteria bacterium | reverse complement strand
GGCTCCAGGCTCTTATTAATACAATCCCTGAGCCCGCTGGAGTGAATTGCCCCAATGGTGGTTTGCGTCTCGATACGGGTTTAGATAGTAATAGTAATGGCACTTTAGATACAGAAGAGGTTGTTGCTTCTGACTACGCTTGTAATGGAATTGCTGGCACGAATGGAACAGCAGGTCTTAATTCACTGATTAATATGAGTCCGGAACTTGTTGGCGTTAATTGTTCCAATGGTGGGTTACGTATTGATACCGGTTTAGACGCCAATAGAAATGGCACTCTTGACCCTGATGAAATCACACAAACAGGGTTTGTGTGCAGTGGAATCGATGGTGGTTCGATTGGTTGGCAGATCGCAACATTGGTTGAGAGAGATAATACTGTTTGGGGGGAAGCTAATTCTCCCCAGGTAGCTATAGACAAGGGTGGTAATGCAATGCTTGTTTGGTCGCATCATGATGGCACACGCTATAATATACGCGCGAAGCGGTATGTGAAAGGCAGTGGCTGGGAGGATCATCCTTCGACTATTGAGACAGACAACTCTGGTGATGCAGGTTCTCCCGAAGTGGGAGTCGATGGTCTTGGTAACGCGCTTGTTGTCTGGACTCAGTCGGATAGTTCTCGCGACAATATCTGGAGTAATCGATACATCGTTGGTACAGGCTGGGGGACGGCTGAACTGATTGAAACAGATAACACTGGTAGCGCAAGCTCACCTCAAGTAGCAGTAAATAAAAGTGGGAATGCAGTCGTTGTTTGGCAACAGTTCGACGGTACGCGTAAAAATATATGGAGTAACCGGTACGTTATAGGTACAGGTTGGGGTTCTGCAGAGCTTATTGAGACTGATAATGGTACTGCTAGCTCCCCTCAGGTTGCGATAGATGTTAATGGGAATGCACTCGCTGTTTGGTTACAGTCAGATGGTGTTATACGAAAAAACACCTGGGCAAATCGATATGTGGCTGGAAGTGGGTGGGGAGATGCTGAAATCATTGTAAATGAAGATGCCATCGCGGCTCTCACCCTTCAGCCTGAGCTTGATATTTTGGGTGAATCCTATTCCCCGCAAGTTGCTGTAGATAATAATGGTAATGCTATCGCGGTATGGAGGCAAACAGATGGCCCTCATAATATATGGGCAAATCGATATGTCGTTGACATAGGTTGGGGGACAGCTGAACTGATTGAAAATGATGATATTGGTTATGGCTATACTCCACAAATAGCAATTGATGGAAGTGGCAATGCAGTCGTCGTCTGGGATCAAGGTGCTAACAGTCTGTACAATGCTATTTGGTCTAATCGGTATGTGGTGGGAAGCGGCTGGGGAGTACCTGAGCTTATTAAACTTTACCCTGGACAGGCTGTCTCTCCAGAAGTTGCTGTAGCTGACAATGGTAATGCGGTGGTTGTGTGGCAACAGCAACATAATGATTATATCCATAGTATTTGGTCTAACCAATATGTAGTGGGCATGGGTTGGGGGCAAGGTGAAGTTATTGAAACGGAGACAACTAACCATGCGTATAGCCCTAAAATTTCAATCAATAGCAGTGGAAATGCAATGGCTGTATGGCATCAATCGGATGGTGTTCGCGACAATATTTGGGCTAACCGGTATATTACGAAATAATTTTCAGTCAAAGAAATCAAGTCCAGAAGGATTTACCCAAAGAGCTTAACTATTTCAACCACAAGTTAACTTGCTTTAAATCTTCCAGCGATAAACGCCCTGCCGATTGCTTTAACCTCAAGCCATTCAAAACATAGTCATATCGTGCCCGTTGGTAATCACGCTGCGCACGATACAACTCTCTGTTGGCCTGCAAAACATCAAAGGTGGTACGCATACCCGCATCAAACCCAGCCTCTATTGCTTTATGTGCTTGATGATAAGAAACCACTGACTGCTTCAGTGACTCCACACGAGCAATACTCGCCATCACACCCAGATAAGATTCCCGGCTCTGGCCTCGTACCGCCCGAATCGTCGTTTCCATTTTTGCTAAATTCTGGTTGTATTGCTGCACCGCAGTACGAGTTCGTGAACTCACCATACCCCCCAGATAAATTGGCATATTCAATTGCAGCCCAACGGTACGATTTTCAGTCTTACTGTCACCAAAATTACCGCCTCCAGAAATTGACTTTGAATACGTTGCAACCAAATCCAGCGCGGGATAATGACCCGCCCTCTGTTTCCTTATCTCTCGCCGTAGCAATTTATTATTATGGCGCAACGCAACAATCTGAAGATTATCACTCAATGCTAACTCTTCCCATTTTTCAGCACCAACAGGATCGGGGGAATTCATAACCAGTGATTCCTTCAAAGGAATGAGCCGCTCATGATACTGATCTGTAATTTTACGCAATGCCTCCAAACTGTTAGAAAGCTGATTCTGCGCCTCTATCTCTGAGGCAATCGTTGAGTCCAGTCGTGCCTTCGCTTCATAAACATCCGTAATGGCAGATAGCCCTGCATTCAATCGGTTTTCAACCTGCTCAAGCTGTCTTTGGATCGCTTGTTTTTCTGCGGCAACAAATCGTAAATTATCCTGCGCCGCCAGCACATCAAAATAGCGTTCTGAAACTCGAATAATTAAAGATTGTCTGGCGGATATCCACTCTGCATCCGCTTGATTAATGCGATCACTCGCTTGCAGATAAGTCACGATATTTTCATAACGAAATAGTGATTGCTTCAACGTCAAAGAATAGCCATTGCTGTTGTAATTCTCTTCGCCATTAAACAGAGAGACATCGTAAGTCCGCTTTTGTGAATTATCTGTTGTATTGCCAGTAATATTGATGCTGGGCAATAATGGTGATAAATCTTGACGCTTCATTTCTTGTGTCATCTCATAGGCAATCTGAACCTGCTTTAATTCAGGGTCAGATTCCAGTGCCAGCCGATAAATATCCAAAAGATTTTCTGCTGCAAAACTATTGCTGGTCGAAATGCACAGTAATAACAAGAACTGAAATATTCTCACCCTACAGCTCCAGGAGGTGATGCCAGCGGCGATGAATGATGCGCAGACAGATCAATGACCCGATCCGCTAAAGCAATCGTCTCTTTTCTATGTGCAATAATCACTCGCGTAATCGGCATCTTTTTAATAACGACATTAATCATGCTTTCTGTATTCGAATCAAGGTGGCTGCTGGCTTCATCCAGAAACAGTATTTTAGGTTTGACATACAATGCTCTGGCCAGAAAAATTCTCTGCTTCTGACCACCCGACAATGTCGTTCCCATATCACCGACCAAACTATTATAAGCCATGGGCATCTGTGCGATTTCATTATGAATGGCCGCCATTTGAGCAACGGTTTGCACGCGCTGAAGATCCATTTGCGGGTCTGAAAATGCAATATTTTCAGCGATAGAACCGGCCACCAGACAATCTTCCTGCATAACGGCTGCAATTTGTGATCGAAGCTCTGCCTTATCCAGCTGTGAAATATTTTTTCCGTCATAACAGACTTCACCTGAAACAGGATTAAGCAAACCTAACATCACTTTAAGCAGTGTTGACTTACCGCAGCCGGATGCACCTTTGATCACCACCGTCTCACCAGGAGCGATCTTGAAACTCAGGTTTTCAAAAACATAAGGGTCATTTTCAGAGTAGCGATAACTGAGATTCTTGACTTCAATTTCACCTTTCAACTTAACATTTGAATCCAGCAGCTCCCCCGTACTTTGCTCTGGCTCAGCATGCACAATATCTGAGACCCGCTCCAGATCAACACCGGCCAGTTTAAATTCTATGATGGTATCAATCAGTGTCGAAATTTTTCCTGTAAATTGACCTTGATAGGAAAAAAATGCATACAACATACCAATTGAAAAAGCACTCGCCATGATCTCCTGAGCACCGACCCAAACAATCAATATGCCAGCAACGGGGAATACGGTTTGATTAATCATCGCGATAATAATGCCCAGCTTGCCGATCTTGATACCTGCATTAAGTGATGCTGAATAATTATTCAACCACATTGATTCACGCTGACTCTCTTTTGAAAACAGCTTGATCGTCTGCACCGCGCGAACCGTCTCCATAAAGTTGGTGCTCTCCTTGGCAGACAGCACAATGGCCTCCTGCTTGTATTGTTCACTCAGGCGAAACGTTGCGACTCGAACAGTGATGTAAATGAATACGGCAACAAGCACGATAAAGGCCAGCTTGGGGCTGTAGACAAACATCATCACCAGCGTTGCCAAGGCCATGATGCCATCGACAACACTGGCAATCAGCCCTTGTGTGAACAAGCTGATCACACTACGCAATGAGCCAAAGCGTGAAATAATGTCACCCAGATGTCTTTTCTGAAAGTAATCCAATGGCAGGCGAAGCAGGTGTCGCAATGTATTCGCCAGCAGCTGTACATCCAGAGTTGAATTCAGATAGAGAATCACCCAGGAACGCAGCGCTGTGGCCGCCATCTGTATCAGCGCCAACATACCGAACCCTAATGCCAAAGCCAGCAACAGATCTTCATCCGATGATGCAATCACATGATCCACCGTGATCTGCATAAAAAAGGGCGAAACCAGAACAAAAACTTGCAGAACCAGTGACAACAGTAAAATCTGAAACAGCGCCCGTTTCAAACCCGTAACAGATTTTAATAACTCGGTAATTTTGACTCGACGGAGGTCTGTTTTTTGTTCGAATTCATTCGTGGGTGTCAGCTCTAATGCCACCCCTGTAAATGACTCCGAGACTTCTTTGAGTGATAAAACCCGCCGGCCACGCGCGGGATCATGAATCGTCACACGATCACCCCGCACCGACTCAAGCACCACGAAGTGATCCAGATCCCAATGCAATATTGCAGGGCACTTTAAATTACAAAGATCATCAAGCTCTAAACGCAACGCCCGTGGCGTAAGCTTAACCTTGTCTGCCGCCTGCATCATCTCTTTCAGAGACAGCCCTTTGAGCGAACTGGGCATATAATCCCTGATCGCTTCAATGCTCATCTTATGACCATAATAAGAAGAGACCATCGCCAGACAGGCGGCACCACATTCAGCCAGCTCATTTTGTAGTATGATGGGCAGGCGTTTTGATGAGTACGAGAATTGTAATAACTCAACTGGGTTTTTCATCAGCCACGCCCTCTCAAGCTATACAAAGGCTCCAGCACCCAATCTATAATGCGGCTGCGATGGCGCACAATATCGCCCTGCAATAACATGCCCACCTGCAAGTAGTGTTCACGGCCAAAGGCGGTGACCGTCTGTTTATTCAATTTAACGGACACTTTATAAACAGGCTCTTTAACATCAACGGGTAAGATCACTTCGCCAGGGATCATTATGTTTTTAGAAATTTGCTCAACAACGCCCCCATAAAGACCAAATTTTTGATAAGGAAAAGCATCAAAACGAATTTTCACCTCCTGCCCCAATTCAAGAAATCCGGCTGCTCGTGTGGGCACATAAAGGTCGGCTTTGAGTGCCACATTTTTAGGTAAAATGGTTAACAACGGGGTCTCTGGCTTGATCGTATCACCCACTTTATAAATGAGTGATGTCACTCGCCCTGATGCCGGCGCTATTATGGAGTAACTTTGATTACTGCGAATTTCAGCGAGGCGTTGCCGTAGATCAGAGAGTGATTTTTCGTAACTCAGTACATTTTGCTCTAGTTCAACCGGTAGCTTTTTAAGTTCCGTCGATAACTGCCACTTTCGATTGATGCTGTTGGTCAGATTTCGCCGGAGTTGCTCCAGTGCCACCTGACTATCCAGATGCACTTGGTAACTTTTAATATATTCTGTTTTCGGAACAAACTGTTCTCTGGATATTTCCCCAAGACGTTCGACATCCTCACCATAGAGAGCAACACGCTCTTCATGCAGAATAATTTCACTTTCAATGGATGCAATCTCTTTCTGAATATATTTGAGTTGATTCTGAATATCAGTTTTGCGCAACTTCGATAGGCGTTTTTGCTCTTCAATTTGCGACTCGATGATGGCTATCGACTTTTCTGTTTCGTCTGCCACCAAAGCCTGTACCTTTTCACCCCCATTGAGATGACGCTCTGTGGATACAAAATAGATCACATCCCCCTCAGTAACCTCATCCCCTTCATTAATTGCACGGGACAACACAATTCCACGCTGTGGTGCATAGACTTTGACCAATCCTGATTGAGGGTTTACTACCCCTTGCACCGTTTCTTTACTGGCATATTTGCCAAAGTATAAAAACAGACCCAGCGCGACCACAAAGATGACGAGTAGCGCGGTATACACTGAGAAAGAGGCAGGGCGAATGAGAACCACATCACCAAAAAAATTTTCATCACGCTTTTTATCGCTAACTTCTGGTCTGAATAGAGACATTTTGTTT
>WFXF01000036.1 GCA_015490755.1 Gammaproteobacteria bacterium | reverse complement strand
CTAGGAGCCTGTCCAAGAATGAAAAGTCTACTGCGGAAAATCCATTTCGGCCATATTTGGTGTAAATTTTCGTTAAATAGAACAACTATTCGCCTCAAATTTACACCAAATCTGCCTCAAAATGGCTTTCCCTCGCTACGACTTCCATTCTCGGACAGCCTCCTAAAGGATGTACATTTTTTCTCAACCCGAGTCTGAATGACATTACGGAACAGGCTCTTGACAACCCGACGCTACTACTTTGTTTTAGATTGAGGTTTAAATTAAAATAAAAAATCCATTAATTCAAAAAGTGAAATAAGAGCATGAACAGGGAGCTACAAGGCCATTACATTACCATTTCAACTGTCGGGGAAAAGGTGCAAGCCTTTGTTCCGGCTCCGTTGCCGCCAACACCCCCTATTGAATGGTCATCTGGAACTTTGGGAAAAGTTTGATCAGGCTCTGCTGGCTCTAGGTCGTTTGGACAGTGTTTCGGTATTGCTCCCAGACACCTCGCTCTTCCTTTACATGTATGTGCGCAAAGAGGCGGTGCTTTCATCGATGATTGAGGGTACCCAGTCCTCCCTTTCCGACCTGCTGTTGTTCGAATTTGAACACCAGCCGGGAGTGCCACTGGATGATGTGCAGGAGGTCAGCAATTATGTGGCAGCGCTGAATCACGGACTGAACCGTTTGAATGAAGGTTTTCCGCTTTCGCTTCGATTGCTGAAAGAGATTCACAGTGTCCTGCTGTCGAAAGGGCGCGGCAAGGAATGTAATCCGGGTGAATTTCGCAGAAGTCAGAACTGGATTGGTGGCAGTCGCCCCGGTACAGCAGCTTTCGTACCTCCGCCACCGGAATATGTGCAAGAATGTATGGGAAAACTTGAGCTGTTTTTACACGATCAACCGGAAAAGACATCTGTTCTTATCAAAGCGGCATTGGCCCATGTTCAGTTTGAAACCATCCACCCATTCCTCGACGGTAACGGACGTCTGGGCCGTCTGATCATCGCCTTGCTGCTCTGCTCCGAGAAGGTGCTAAAAGAACCGATGCTGTACCTGAGTTTATATTTTAAGACTCACCGCCAGCGGTACTATGAGCTGCTGAATGAAGTACGCCTGACCGGTGATTGGGAGGCATGGCTGCACTTCTTTGCCGATGCTGTCACTCACTCAGCAACGCAGGCGGTGGATACCGCTCAGCAGTTAGTGAAGCTGTCGGCAGATGATGGTCAATGTATCAATGGTCTCAAACGCATTTCCGGCTCTGCACATCTGATTCATAAAGCGATGCTGGAGCGACCGATGGCCTCGCCAAACTGGATTCAAGAAAAGACCCAGCTCTCACCGGCAACCGTCAACGCGTGCCTGCGTGAATTGGAGCAGCTTGGCATTGTCAAAGAGGTGACCGGTCAGAAGCGGAACCGTCTTTATTCCTACGTGGAATACATTCAGATTATGAACGAAGGTACCGAGCTACCACGCTGATCGGATGTGGTTAGTATTTTGTGTTGATACTGAAAAATACTAACCTAATGGGCTCAGATAAACCAAATATAGTTGTTAATTTTTCGGTAGCAGGAAAATCTCACTCAGTTAAAATCTGTTTTTTAATCGACACGCATATTGAGCTGGTTGCAAAATAGGTATGAAAAAAACATTAACTTTCCAAGAAAAATATGAAGTGATTGGTCGTCAAAATGCTCTGTTTGAGGGTATATTTTTTACGGCTGTTAAAACAACTGGAATATTTTGTCGCCCATCCTGCCGGGCAAGGAAACCAAAAGCTGAAAATGTTGTTTTTTATGATACAGCTCAGGAAGCAATACAAAACGGTTTTAGGCCATGTAAGGTCTGTAAGCCAATGGAAAAAATGGATGAAACTCCTGAGTATGTCAAAAATATCATTAAAGATTTGCATAAAAACCCTTATTTGAGAATCAAGGATTATGATTTAAGACAAAGAGGAATTGAGCCGAGCCAAATTAGGCGATGGTTTAAAAAGCATCACAATATCACATTTCATGCTTACCAAAGAATGTTGCGTATTAACACAGCGTTTAACAGTATTAAAAAAGGTGAGACAGTGACGAACTCAGCGCTTGAAAGTGGTTATGATTCACTCAGTGGGTTTAATGAAAGCTACCGTTCTATTTTTGGTGATTCAGCCATGCACTCTAATGACAAGTCCATTATAAATATCGTTCGCTTCACAACCCCTATCGGACCCATGTTCGCCTGCGCCAGTCAAAAAGGGATCTGTCTGTTGGATTTTACTGATAGAAAGATGCTAGAGACGGAATTTAAAGATTTATGTAAAAGGCTGAGTGCCGTTATTTTACCGGGAGCTAATTCGCACCTGGATCAGGTTCAATCTGAACTATCAGAGTATTTTTCAGGGAAAAGAAAAAAATTTACAGTTCCGCTGCATACTCCGGGTACTGATTTTCAGCAATCGGTATGGAAGATATTGCAAGAAATCCCTTATGGTGAAACTCGCTCATACAAGCAGCAAGCCATTGCGATGAATAACCCGAAAGCAGTGCGCGCGGTTGCATCTGCTAATGGTTATAATCGTGTCGGTATCATCATTCCTTGTCACCGAGTCATCGGCTCTGATGGTCGTTTGGTCGGCTATGGTGGAGGGTTGCATCGAAAAAAATGGTTACTTGATTTTGAGCAGTCAAATACTTAGGGAAGTAATATGACCGAGCCATTTAAAAACTCATTCAATACAGAGATTATCAAGGGGATGGGAGAGCACTTTTTAAGTGCTTGGCCTGAGTTTGATTGTGCCGGCTTTGTTGAGACTGCAACGCATCGTCTGGATACATTGGAGCTTAAAGCACGTTCAAATCAGATCACTGAAGCGATGGTTCGATATTTGCCAGATGATTTTGAAAGGTCGTGTGAGATCATTTTAGCCACTCTTACACCCGATGATGATGGCGATATATCGGGCATCACCGTGACAAGTGATGGCATTGCCGGTTGGGCGATCATGCCGATGGCACATTATGCAGGTCTGCATGGGGCAAATCACCTTGAACTCGCGATGAATTTGCTTAAAGAGTTAACCAAGCGCTTTACATCCGAGTTTGGGATTCGTTTTCTGTTGCTGGAAAAACAGGAAGAAACTCTGGAGATATTGAGCCAGTGGACAAATGATAAAAGCCGACATGTACGTCGTTTGATATCAGAAGGTACACGGCCACGATTGCCGTGGGCGATGCAATTATCCGCTTTTGTCAAAGACCCAGCACCCCTGCTGCCGCTTCTCGAGGCACTCAAAGATGATCCTGAAGAGTATGTACGTCGCTCGGTTGCAAATAATTTGAATGACATTGCAAAAGACCATCCTGAGCGAGTGGCTGAAATTGCAGAACATTGGTTGGTTGGTGCGAATAGATCACGAGAAAAACTTGTACGTCACGCATGTCGTACTCTGATCAAGCAGGGGCACCAAAGAACTTTGCAAGCATTAGGTTATGGAGAGCCAAAAATAAAATTAAATCACTTGAACGTACTGACACCGACCGTTGATTTTGGTCAGACATTGATCTTTGAGTTATCGCTTACATCAATGAGCCATGAAGCACAGCCATTGATTATTGACTACATTATTCACCATCAAAAAGCTAACGGAGAGATGACACCGAAGGTTTTTAAATGGAAGAATATGACGCTTCATCCAGAAAAAATGATCACGGTACAAAAAAAACATGCGATTAAAAAGGTCACAACACGAGTTTATTACCCTGGTGAACATCGTATTGAAATTATGGTGAATGGAGTGAGCCAAACGGTGGCTGATTTTGAGTTGCTCATGTAGCCCTCAGCCTTCTTTCATTCATGGAATCAGCTCTTCAGGCTCCAAAAGCGTACCGAAAAATGTGCCGTAAAGCGTTGTTGAGTATATGCTGCCAGCAATCGAAAACACTTCGCACTTTCTGATGTGAAAACTCATCACCCAAGCTGCTCATTCCTGAAAAATTACCATTTGATAATCTACTGGTAACGTTTAGATGATCTGTATCTGACAAAGTACCCACCTCTAAAGGAAGCCATGATCAAGTTTCTCATCCGGATCTGATCAGAGTTTCCTGAGACAGACATTTGATGTGTGCAAGCACATTCCATATTTTCTACAACAGAGTTAACACGCCCAGCCGGTTAAAGAAAGGAAATCAGTATGAAACATAGAACCAGTGAAAAACGGTTTTTTTTACTCACTTATATTTTTGCCCTTGGATTGCCAACCACTTCCTTTGCGGGTGGAGGGCATACTCATTCTAATTCAGACGGTGTTGAAAGTAACATCGAGATCGAATTTTTTAGTATGGGCGACTCAAAATCGAAGACCGGAAACGCACAGGTTGGCACTTCTGGTGTGCTTCTTGAGACTGAGTACGAAAACGACGACATGAGTTTTTCATTCAATTACGAACGCTGGAGTTATAACTGGACAAATCCTGAAAACCTCTCTTTTGTCTCCGGCACGGCCGGTAATAATCCTTGGAGCACTTTCAGCACGTTACAGTTTGGTTGGTCTTATGAGCAAGACATAAGTGAGCAATGGGAGTTTAAATATTATGTTGAAGCGGAATCTTCATTTGAAAAACAAACAAGTGAATCCAGAGAGTATGAGGCAGGTGTCGATTTTACTTATGATCTGTCTGACAGCTGGGCTTTTACATTAAACACAAATTTTGAATATTTAGATGCAGAGGGAGGAGCGCTTGGGGTAGATCTTGGAATTGAGTGGAATCATGACAAACAAGAGGGTTGGTCAGGTGAGTTTGAAGTGAGCAGTGAATTTCCGGAAACCAGTCTGACTTATCACTTCATCAAAGAATTTTCGACCACGATGTTTTATAATGAAAGCGGCACGAATACAATCAGGCTTTCTGACAGCAGCCCGGTGACCGGCATGCAGGGTGGATATTTAGAGGACGAATATAATAGCCTTGGCATTCAACTTGATTATGATTTGACAAATGAAGGTTCTTTGTCGTTTTCAGTTCAGCAAAATACCGGAAGGGA
This sequence comes from Gammaproteobacteria bacterium, assembly GCA_015490755.1. Classification (GTDB taxonomy): domain Bacteria; phylum Pseudomonadota; class Gammaproteobacteria; order JAADGQ01; family JAADGQ01; genus S141-38. The sequence goes on along the minus strand of WFXF01000036.1, from coordinate 30,117 downwards.
GTTAAGCTTTACCGATAGAGCAGGGAAAGCAGGGGCTATATATGAACTTGATGATGTGACCGAAATTTCGCTCACGTATTCACACATATTTTAACAAGGTCTCTTATTCCCTCCCAGCATAAAAAATATTGTGCAGACTCTGCATTAAAACCGGAAAATTTACTGTAATGAGAGTTCTACTTATTGAAGATGACCAGGTCATTGCCAACTTTATTGTCAAGGGATTGAAAGAGGCAGGCTATTGTGTTGATCACGCTGCCGATGGGCTTGAAGGGTTGGATCTCGCACTCAACAACAGCTACGATCTTGGCATTATTGACATAATGCTCCCCAAGCTGGATGGCTTGCTGATCATAGAGAGAATGCGTAAACAAAAAATTGAAATGCCGGTTATTATCCTTAGTGCCAAACACTCCGTTGATGATCGTGTAAAAGGGTTGCAAAGTGGAGGGGATGATTATCTTATTAAACCATTTTCATTTAGTGAGTTGTTGGCGCGCATACAAGCACATTTACGACGCTTCACCAATGTAACTGAAACCACCGGATTAACTCTCCATGGTGTATCACTTGATTTACTGGCTCGAACAGTTACTCGTGAGGGAGAGCAAATTGATTTGCAACCCAAAGAGTTCGCGCTTTTGGAGTACCTTATGCGCAATGCCGGGAATATAGTTTCAAAAACCATGATTATGGAGCGCGTCTGGAATTATAATTTTGATCCACAAACCAATGTTGTTGAAGCACGCATCAGTAAACTTAGAGAGAAGGTGGACAAAAATTTCAATGCTTCCTTGATTCACACGATTCGTGGACTTGGTTATGTTTTCAAAAAAAATGATTCGTTTCCCTAACACCCTGGCATTCAGGTTAACCTTTTGGTACACGTTAGTGGTTATCACCCTGATAACCATAGCCTTTAGTGCTTCTTACTTTTCACTCAAAAAAACATTGGATCAGAATATAGAGTCCGATCTGTTTGACGATATCATCGAATTTAAAATACTTTACGAAAACGAAGGGCTAGACGGGGTTAAGCAAGAAATCGAACGCGAAATGAGGCTGGATGATGAGGAGAGGCTCTTTTTTCTATTGCTTCATAAAAATGGCGCTCAAATTTATAGCTCTGATCTATCTCACTGGCAATTCCTGCCTGAAAACCCGCACATTATTAAGCAGGTGTTTTCCTCAGGGGAATCTACTTTTCAAACTATAAGTGTTCCGGAGGCAGAATATAAAACGAAAACGATTCACGGCTTAATTTCTCCTGATGTTCTGTTGTATACCGGGGAATCCGTAGAAGAAATGCAAAATATAATGACGCTGCTATCCAATGTCTTTATTACCGTGTTTTTAATCGTTATTCCATTTGCATCCATTATTGGCTGGTTAATGGCAAGGCATGCGGTCAAAGGTATAAAAGAAGTCAGTCGCATTGCTTCAGAAATAGAAAAAGGAAAATTAGATCAACGTGTCGCTGTCTCTGCACAAGGAGATGAAATCACATGGCTTGTTAATACATTTAATGCCATGCTGGACAGGATAAGGGTCTTGATATCCGAGATGAAAGAGATGACTGATAATATTGCCCACGATCTACGCAGCCCATTGGCACGCATCAGAGTGATTTCAGAATCAGTATTATCAGATGATAACACCCCTCAGGAGTTTAAGTCTGCTGCCTCGGATACCATAGAAGAGTGTGACTGGTTATTACAAATGATCAACTCCATACTTGATGTTGCAGAGGCTGAGGCCGGCGTACTTCACATAACGAAACAAAAAATTAATATCTCACAATTGGTTCAGGATGCCTGTGAACTTTTTGAGGCGATGGCTGAGCAAAAACGCATCAAACTAGTTTGTCGTCTGGAAAATAGTTGTCACATTGACGGTAACATCCAAAGCCTGCAACGTATGCTGGCCAACCTTCTGGATAACGCCATCAAATACACATTAGCTAACGGTCAGGTCGATATCGCTTTAACCTGCACTAAACAGAGCATTGAAATTATGGTGATGGATACAGGTGCGGGAATCCCGGAAAACGATCAGGCACGGGTATTTGACCGTTTTTTTCGTTGTGATCAGAGCCGTTCTCATGATGGGTGTGGTCTGGGGCTAAGTTTCTCCAGAGCCGTTGCTCGCTCTCATGGCGGTGATATTAGTTTGAGCAGTTGCTTGGGAAAAGGCAGCTGTTTTACCGTCAAATTACCTGTCACCGTTTGAGATGCGCATTTTGAGTATAGTGCACGATAAAGCGAGTTTGTATTGCAGGTCAACTTGATGGGAAATAGAGTTGAAGAGCTGTCCCGATTTTTGCCTGCTGATCAACTTCTATTCTCCAGCCCAAACGTTCACAAATCAGTGTTACGATAAAAAGACCTAAACCTGATTCATTAAGATACCCATTAGGTATAGGTGTTTTCTGACTGAGCTGTAAACGCACATTTTGTGGTAGACCTGCACCTTCATCCGAGATCAATAATCCCAGCTTGTTTTGCTGTAAAGTCACATTGCCTTGAGTGTGTTCCAGTGCATTTTGAATCAGGTTTTTCAATAGCATTCGGAGCAATGTTATGTCGGAGAGAAGTTCATGATCAATTTCGCTGGGCATTATTGATAGACGCGCCTGGTCTTCAGGGTGAGTGTTCAGTCGTTCCTGTACGGCTGTTTGAAGCGTTTGGCTTAATAGAATTTGAGTGAGTTGATGGGGAGTCGGTTGTTTTCTGGCGAGCATAAGAATGGCCACAACATTGGCATTCATCTCATTGGCGGCTCCTCGAATACGCGCAACCGTTTTTTTATCTTTTTCACTCATCGTGTCACGTTCTTCAATGACATCAAGTGCGCCGGAGATAACAGCAATCGGAGTTCGTAATTCATGGCTGGCCATGCCAATCAGCATCTTCTCCCGCTTTACATACTCTTCCATGGTGTTGAGGTAGGTGTTGAATGTCGTCGCGATGGAATAGAGCTCCTGATCGTGATAATTTTCCGAGACGCGCATGGTTCGGTGTTGAGGGTCAATGTGACTGATTTCCTGAGTCAATGCAGTTAACGGTTTAACGATTCGCCGCGCACTTAACTGGGTCAGGATGAAGCTAATCGTAATGAACAGCACGCCAACGACCATAATCCCGAAAAGAAATACTTTTTCACGCTGTTCGAATAGATATGTCCCCTTGGCAATATAAAGTGTCCCTGTTGGCGTTTGACTAATATTCACCCAGTAATCTGCATCAACGGTTTCGGCCTCCCCGGAGAATGGTACGGGTAACCCCTGAAATACCGGGGGCAACTCTGGGAATTGTGCTATATGCTCTGGTACAAAAGCGACTAAAGTTGTGGCGGTTATCCAGGTCTGTGGAGTATCCTTGATCATTGAGAAGTAATGAGTCTGTTCAGATTCCAGTTCAAGTGCCACCATGCTTCTTTCCAGGTCATCAGAGAGCACTTCAAGCAGTGCAATAAGTGCAACGATGGTCAATAAGCTCAACGAAAAAAACTGTCGGAAAATGTGGTTCTTAATGGAGGGGCGCATGGAAAAAAGATTATTTGTCTTCTGGCGGGATTAAACGGTAACCACGGCCGCGCAGGGTTTTGATCAGTGAATGATTCAATGTGTCGTTAAGTAATTTTCGTAAATTGTAGATGTGAGTACGAAGCGTATGAAGATCAATATCATCAATGCCCCAGACGGCCTGGCTTAAGGTTTCGTGAGAAACAAAGCGTGGGTAAGCCTGCATCAATATCTCAAACAGTCTGGCATTTGCACCGGAGAGTTCCACTTTTTTTCCATTGCTGAGAGAAACCTCCAGTGTGCCAGTGTTAAAGCAAATACTGCCTGCATTTCGTTCATTCTGATTGCTCGCACCTCTACGTGAAAGCGCCTGAATGCGCAGCTCCATTTCTCGCATATCAAAGGGTTTTACCAGGTAATCATCTCCACCGAGTGAAAAGCCGGAGGTTTTATCTTCGATCGCATCACGAGCCGTCATGAACAGAATGGGGGTATTGCACTTCAGATCGTTACGAATTCGCTCGCAGAGCTTCAACCCCGAGAGGCCTGGCAACATAATATCCAGCACAATGACATCATACTGATTGACTGATACCAAATGCAGTGCAGTCAGGCCGTCGTAGGCAAAATCGAGGCAATAATATGTTTCTCCCAGAAACTCAAAGATATTCTCGGCCAGTGCTCTGTGATCCTCTACGATAAGAACCCGCAGATGTTTTTTACCGATTTGTAAATCTGGGGACAATCTCTCGCTCCATCTCAGTTTCGGGCGGCTCTATTGATTTGCAATAGAGTAAAACGCCGATTGGCGAACTCTATCTTAACCTGACCTGTCAGTGATGTAATCATTTCATCCCTGTTTTCGTTGGCAATGGCGACAAAATATATCGGTTCAGTACCATTTTTCATCAATGAGTTTACCTCAGGCAATTCCATCGTTTTAACACGCCCTTTTGAATAAAATCGTGCAGAGAAGGGTGGCTTTCCAATATAGATGAGCGGCTGGGTGTCGTTATTTTTATGTTCATTGTAATACGATATCAACGTTTTTTCTGTTTTCAGTTTATCAGGATAGAAATGTGCCCTAAAGCCGATGAGTATTACAATAAATGGTACAAATACCGTTGCGGTTATTATACCAAATTTACTAAACCTGTTGGCTGGAAGCGGGTTTGCCATCAACATTGCGATCAATATAGCAAGTGGTGGCAGTGCGGTTAGCTGATAAGTCCATAGAATATTGCTTGAAAAAGTAAAAAACAGGCTTGGAAACAGAGCTGAAAGCAGTAGCAGCCGCTGTTCATCATTCAGTTTCTGTTTGGGAAGAGCGTGCTGCTTTCTTGTGACGATCCAGCGCCAAAAAAGCACTATGACAGCAATCGGTCCCCAAGGTAAAGAGGCCCATATCCAATAGAGCCAAATGGTTCCAAAAGGCTGATTATGAGCGCTACCATAAAGATCACCACTCCAGCCTGAGTCAACAAAACGTAAAAAGTGTTCGCCAACAATAAAATAATTGAGAAAACCCGGTGTTTTCAGTTCTGCGGCAATATACCAGGGAAAGGTGAGTAAAATGGTGAAAAGCGTCCCCCGAAGCCAAGGTATTTTACGCAGATCATGCCATTGCCGCCGCCATATAACCCATAAAAAAAGTGGGCCAAAGACTAGTACGAGTGTCAAAGGCCCTTTTGCCAATAGCCCAATAGAGAGACCTGCAAAAAACCACCAGCACCAGAGTGAATCGGGTTGCCTTAAAGCAAGAATAATACTGACTAATGCGAGTGTTGTGCCCAATGCGAGGAAGGGGTCGGTCAATACGGCACCGGACATCAAGAAGCTGAGTGCCATGGTGGAAAAAATCAGGGTGGCAACGAGTGCCTGGTGTTGTCCTGTTATCTTTTTTGTTAAATGGTAAATCAGTGCCAACATGCCCAGATTGGCTAGCCATGATGGTAAGCGCGCAGCAAATTCTGTGACACCAAATAGTCGGAATGAAAGCGCCTCTGACCAAAATGATAAGGGAGGTTTGCCCCAAAATGGTACACCATAGTCGAACCATGGCGTAATCCAGTCGCCTGTCTCAGCCATAATGCGAGCAACCTCACCATACCTTGCTTCGGTAGTATCAAGCATCGGTATCATCGCCATGCTTAACAGTCTACTGAGAACGATGATCGCTAATAACCAGAGCAGCCAATCAAGACGCTTGAACATGAATATCTTCCTTAACTTTGTTTGTTGGATGTATGTTGGTAATTTCAGGTGCATGTGTTACATCACGAATCAGGTAGTTTGGTCGCTGTTTAGTTTCGATATAGGTTTTTCCGACATACTCACCCACAATGCCCAAGGCTATTAGCTGAATGCCGCCCAAAAAAGTGATGACTGAAATGAGTGAGGGGTAACCATGAACCGGATCACCTAACATAAATGCTTTAAAGGCGATCCAGAGGCCAAAAGCTCCACCGATGAGTGCGGCAATAATACCTAAACCCATCGCCCAACGCAGTGGTCTAATAGAAAATGAGGTGATGCCTTCGAGGGCCAGTCGCAGCAAACCGAGATAATCCCACTTGCTTGTACCCGCTGCACGTGGATCACGGTCATATTTTAATATGACCGTTGGCATGCCGACCCAGGCAAATAAGCCCTTCATAAAACGGTTTCGTTCAGGCAGTTGTTTCAATGCTTCAACGGCACGTCGGCTCATTAAACGAAAATCACCGGTATCCATCGGAATTTGTGAACGGCTCAGGTGTTGCAAAAGGCGATAAAACAGATGAGATGTCGTTCGTTTGAACCAGCTTTCACCGGCTCTTGAACGCCGTTGCATTAGAACAACGTCGGCACCTTTACGCCATTGTTCTATCATTTTTGGAATCAGTTCTGGTGGGTCTTGTAAATCGGCATCCAAAATAACAACCGCCTCACCTATGGCATAATCGATCCCTGCTGTGAGTGCAGCCTCTTTGCCAAAATTACGACTGAGCCTGATGATACGGATGGAGGTATCCATGGTGACTTGCCCTGCCAGATAATCTGCACTTCCATCACAACTGCCGTCATCGACAAACAGGAGTTCAGTGGTGGCATTGAGCTGTTTTGCCACATCATTCAGTCGTTGCAGACACAATGGTAAGACCTCACGCTCGTTATAGACGGGAATGATGATACTCAGCACGGGTCGATTCAGATCATTTTTAGTAGATTGATTGTGATTGATGGTCATTGAATACAATCCTTTTGTATAAAAAGTAACTCATAAGTGCTACTACAAGCGTGGTGATACCCTGCGCATACATCGCACTGAGCAAGATGGCGTGATGAAAAATGGAAAAAAATAGCAGATTAGCGACCCATAGCAGCGTACAAACGGCAAAATAACGCCGAAGTGTGGAACGATGGGCGGCATTGGACTTAAATGTTACGTTGCGCTGTAGAATATAATTAACAACCGCACCAATGAATGCACCGACAGCGGTTGCTGTAGCAGGCAGGGTGCCCACGTTGATCATGAGAGCCATGACTAACCAATGAGAAGCCGTAGCCAGTCCACCTGACAGGGCAAACCGCATGGGTTGAATAAATGAATTTACCTTGGGTGTATTGATGATCTGTTTACCTGCTCTTATCATTTGAGCAGTGTAATAAAACCTGAATCAATTAAAGGTCATAGAAACATCAAGAAAAAATCAAATAGAAGTGCGCTGGATGCTGTTTTAATCTCGATTATCGGCTTCCAATAATCCGGTCAATGTAATCTTTAATGGCTGCCTGGCTTATTTCATCAATGGATGTGAATTCCAGACTTATTTTGTAACGATGATCGACTTCAGTGCTATGCAACACTTTTGCGTAAATATCACTATTTTGATTCCCCGTTACAGTAAGTGGCAGTGTGATTTTGATTTCAGATAACAGTGGAAGTGATATGGCAGTGATTGCGGCGATTCCATTATAAGCAATATCAATAATATCACCTTGAAGGATCTGTTTGGATATCACTTTTCCTGATATACATTGAAATTCCAGCGGCATCCAGACTTCAATTCTAGGGCTTTTTCGCACTTCTACGCGCGGTACTGAAAGCTCTTTTTTTCCTAATACAGACAGCAGCTCGTAGAGCTTTACGGGCTCTCGCTTTCCTTTGACTTGTACTTCATTAATTTGGCCTATTTCAATATATTGATGTGCTTCCTGATAAGATGCCTCACTGATGAGCACCTGTCCACGCAGGCTGTGGGCTTCGATTCGGGAGGCCAGATTCACTTCATCACCGATGACGGTGTATTCGCTATGTAATACAGAGCCGAGCTGGCCAGCGACGACCTCTCCGGTATTAATGCCGATTCCCATAAACAGGGGAGGCATATTGAACTGTTTGTTGACTTGATTGATGTCGTGCATCGCTCGTTGCATTTCAACGGCACAAAGAATGGCTCGATCCAGATCATCTTCACGGCTTTTCGGTGCACCGAAAAGAGCCATGATGGCATCGCCCATAAATTTATCAATAGTACCACCATGGCTGATGATGATTTCACTCATGCGTGAAAAATATCGGTTGAGCAGTGAAATCATCTCAATCGCTGAATATTGCTCGGCTATTGCAGTGAAGCCACGTAGATCCGAAAGTAAAATGGTGACTTTTTTTGTTTCGGCAATTTCGGTATTTGAGTTCGCTTCGGTGAGGCGCTTGGCGAGTGCGGTCCGCAGTGTGCTTTCTGTTTCTGTATCCATGGAAAGAGACAACGTTTCTCTGGTGGTCTCAATAAATTGCGAGATCCATTTGTTAGACTTTATGGGCATACTGATCGTTTATGTGGCTTGTTCGGTGCGTGCTTTGGCGGACATAAGCACTTGGCGTAGCTCATTTTCCATTGACTCCAGCTCTATGCTGGCTTTGGTTCGTGCCGCCTTGCCCTTTTCGGCAATTTTTAAACTGTCGTTAATTGTTTCAATCAATGTCTGATTCGCCTTTTTCACAGATTCAATATCAAATACACCGCGCTCCATCTGTTTGCGCACTTCAATATTAGCGGTACGCAAATTGTCAGCATTACTTTCAAGCAGCTCGTTGGTAAGGTCAGTCGCACTTTTCACAGTTTTTGCAGCATCGCTCATGCGAAAGATGGTGACGGCTTGTGCTAACTGGTTCTTCCAGAGTGGAACGGTATTGATCAATGTTGAATTTATTTTGTTGATCAGCATTTTGTCATTTTCCTGAACCATGCGAATGCTGGGCAGGCTCTGCATCGCAACCTGGCGCGTCAGGCGCAGGTCGTGAATGCGGCGTTCCAGATCATCCCGTGCGCTGTGCAGGTCTCGCAGGCTTTGTGCGGCGAGCAGGTTTTCCTGATTGGTTTTGGCTTCTTGAGTGAGGGCGGGTATTTCTTCATCATTAATCAGACGTAACTTTTCATCACCGGCGGCAATATAGAGCTCTAAATTATGAAAGTAATCCAGGTTAGCCTCATAAAGTTTATCCAGTGAAATAATGTCTGTGAGAATTTGGGTTTTGTGTTCTTCCAGCTGATCACTGATGCGATTGATCTGTTTTCCCACCTCTTCATATTGGTTTAGAAATTTTACTATAGGTTTTGCTTTGCCAAACAGTTTGGCAAAAAAGCCCAGTCTCTTGTTTGGATTGAGGTGATCAATATCAAAGCCTTTAATCGCGGTAATCATGTTGTTTAATAAATCACCGGCTTTTCCTAAATCTTTGTTACGTACACCTTCGAGCATATTTTCTGAGATCGTGCTCATCTCCTCCTGGGCATTGCTGCCAAAAAACATAATGGTGGAGCGGTCATAGGTGTCAATTTCGGAAATCAGGGCTTGAAGTTTGGGTTGATCTTCGGCAGCGGCTTGCTGATAGCTTGCAATTTCTTTGGGTGGCATTTTTGAAAGCACAGTTTCAGTGCCAGGAATCGGGGAGGGTTCTGCTGTGGTTGTGTTATTTTTTTGCATCACTTTTCCTCAAAGGTCAAACTTGTTTTAACTGGGTTTTCAATACTTCAATTTTTACATCAAGGTCAAACTGGTCATTTTTTAATAGCTTGTTGTGCTGTTCATCAAAGGTTTTTTCAATGGATTCGAGAACATTGAAAAAGTTTGTATCCAAAGCTTCGGTGGTGGCCTCTTTTTTATGGGTTTTGGCATAGCTTTCTGTCACTCTCTGGGTTCCATCCAGATATACTTTTAAAAACTTTCGGGAGTGGGGTAGGTCTTTGGGGTCATCAGCGATGATGGTGAGCACATTACGTGCTTTGTTGATAATGCGATCCAGACGCCGGTCAAATTCGATATTACCAATACTTTTTTGTGCGTTCTCAATGGCACGAATTTTTATTTCGGCAGCTTCCAATGCATCAAACAGTTCTTCCTGACCGCTTTCAAACCAGCGGTCACCGACCTTGTTTTTACGTGGATCAAGGCCGTAATAAAAGTAAAACCCCAACAGTGTGGTCAACCCAAAAAGTATACTGCTCAGCAGGCTGTAATCAGCGAGCAAAAAAGCGGTGGCTCCCGTAGTGATGGAGAGCAGTGATGCGGCAACTGTTTTAAAAGGCAAGCGTGGTGCGCGAGCAAGGTGTTGTTGCTTGTATTGGTTCTCTTGTTTAAAACCACGACGGGCAATAATTGTTGACAGCATAAAGCCGCTGAATGAAGCAGCGGCGAGTAATGTATTTAGAAAATCTCCTTTGAGCAGCGCAATGATGGCCGCGATGAAAATAGGTGTCGGCATGAAGTATAACCAGAGCCCTTTGAGGCCGGCGGTAACTTTGTTGATATTGGGTGAGTTTAGAATAGTGCGCATGACTTTAAATATAAAAAGGAACTTGTATGGCGATTAACCCAACTGTGGCTGACAATAGAATAAAGCCGATAATTTTTTTTAATATGGGTGGCATAATTCACCTGATGTTCTCAAAAATTTATGATTGCTTATAAGGCTATATAAAACTTATTTTCAGTATTTATCAAGGATGATTATGAAAAGAGCTCGTATTGTACTTTTTTTATCCATTTTTATTTGGGGTGGAGCAACGGCTGAAGTGCCTGAAAATGATGTTGCTTTTGTCTTGAATGGTGTAGTGACGAAAATTGATGATGGGGATAGCCTGAGTCTTCGTGTGAAAAATGGAGTGACGTTCCGAATCCGGTTGTCTGATATTGATAGCCCTGAAATTGCTCACAAGGCGGGTCAAAATTTCAAATGCCATTGTGATCCATTAAAAGAGCGTATTGGACAACCTTTTGGCACTGAGGCTGGAAATGCATTGAAAGCGCTTGCGCCATTAGGTACTTCCATACATGCAAAGTGTTATGAGCTGGATATTTATGGGCGCAGTGTTTGTCATGTTTTTGTAAATGGTGTGAATTTGAATCTGGAGATGTTAAAGCGTGGCTGGGCGATGGTTTTTCGTAAGTCTGCATGGGTGAGGGATAAAGAGAGTTATTCGGCTGAAAAAACCGCAAAAGAAGCTGGTTTAGGCGTTTGGCAACAGGATAAACCGGTTTATCCGAGTGATTGGCGAAAGCGGTGTTGGAAGCATAATCAATGTTAGATGAACGTTCATAAAATAATAAGGTCTCATTTCTCCGTGATTTGATACAATGTGCCCAATCTAAACAGCTTAGGAACGTTCACGAAATAACTTCTGCACTCTGGCTTGCCATTTTACTCCAGCTCAAACGATCTCAATCGTTACATAGGCCAGCTATGCGCCTCTTGAGATCGTTTGAGCCGAAGCAAAATTTCTACGCCATAGTTGCAGAAGTTATTCCGTGCACGTTCCTTAGAGCCAGTTTTGATGTTTGGTTGTGAGTTCCCGCATGATATCTTTATTTGATAGCTATTTTTATTACCTTTAAGTTTTTTGAGTACCTTAATTTTATGACATTTTCTTCTCTTGGTTTATCCGATGCTCTTTTGCGTGCCGTCAGCGAGCAGGGTTATGACACCCCTTCTCCGGTACAAAAAGAAGCAATTCCTGCTGTACTTGCGGGGCGCGATGTGATGGCTGCAGCGCAGACAGGAACGGGTAAAACAGCCGGTTTTACTTTGCCGTTGTTACAGCAATTGTCGGGTGGTGAGAAAGCCAAATCCAATTGTGTGAGAGCACTGGTGCTGACTCCGACTCGCGAATTGGCTGCACAAGTGGGCGAAAGTGTCGCGACCTATAGCAAGTACCTTTCACTGACTTCAACCGTGGTGTTTGGCGGTGTAAAGATTAATCCACAGATGCAAAAATTGCGTGGTGGGGTTGATGTATTAGTAGCGACACCTGGGCGCTTGCTTGATCTTTTTCAGCAGAATGCTGTTAAGTTTTCCCAAATAGAGATATTGGTGCTGGATGAAGCGGATCGTATGTTGGATATGGGCTTTATCCGTGATATTCGCAAAATTCTTGCCGCGTTGCCTAAGTATCGCCAGAACCTGCTTTTTTCTGCTACGTTCTCTAATGAAATCCGCCGCTTGTCTGGCGGTATTTTACATGATCCGATTCAGGTCGAAGTGAGTCCGCGCAATGCGGCTGCGAAGAGTGTTAAGCAGACTGTTTTTGAAGTGGATAAAAGCAGCAAATCTGCACTGCTGAGTTTTCTTGTTGGTGATAATAACTGGCAGCAAGTATTGGTATTTACTCGTACCAAGCATGGTGCAAATCGCCTGACTCAAAAGCTTGAGCGGGATGGCATCAAAGCCGCAGCGATACATGGCAATAAAAGCCAGGGGGCACGTACCAAAGCTTTGGCGCAATTTAAGTCTGGAGCCGTTCGTGTGCTGGTGGCGACGGATATTGCTGCGCGTGGCATCGATATTGATCAGCTGCCGCATGTTGTTAACTTTGAGCTGCCTAATGTTGCGGAAGATTATGTACATCGTATCGGGCGTACCGGACGTGCAGGCTCCGAAGGGGAAGCGATCTCTCTGGTGAGTGCCGATGAAGCGAAGCTGCTGCAAGGAATCGAAACCTTGATTCAGCAGCGCTTGCCGCGTGAAACGGAAGTGGGTTTTGAACCTAAACATACAGTGCCGCTGACTGAGCCACGTAAAGGTGGCTCCAAAGCCCCTAAAAAACCGAAAAAGCCTAAAATTCGCCACGAAGGGCACAGTGCTGAATCAAAGCATCGCAGACATGATCGCTCTCAAGGTGAAAGGGCAGGTTCACGTAATCAGGGGCAACGTCGCTCAAGAGCAGCTCGATAGTACTCAGGAGGCCAATCGATGGCGATTCAATGGTATCCCGGCCATATGCACAAGGCGCGTAAAAAGATTGTTGAAGCGATGCCAAAGATTGATCTTGTGATTGAAGTGATGGATGCGCGGTTGCCATTTAGTAGTGAAAACCCATTGGTTACAGAGCTTCGAGGTGATCGACCCTGCATTAAAATTTTGAATAAAAGTGATCTGGCTGATCCATTGGTTACGAAGGCATGGCTGGATCATCTGGAGCAGGAGCGGGGTGTAAAAGCTCTGGCGATGACTTCTGAAAAACCCGGGCAGATTCGTAAAATATCGAGTATCTGCAGGCAGTTGTTACCCGGTAAAGCCCAAAAAGAGAAGCGCATTCGCACCATGATTATGGGTATTCCTAATGTTGGAAAATCGACATTGATCAATATTCTCACCGGAAAGATCATTGCAAAAGTAGGTAATGAACCCGCTGTTACAAAAGCTCAGCAAAGGATTTATCTGGATAACGGTATTGTTCTATCAGATACCCCTGGTATCCTCTGGCCAAAAATAGAGGATGAAAATAGCGGGTATCGCCTTGCCGTGACGGGTGCAATTAAAAATACAGCGATTGAGTATGAAGATATTGCTCTTTATGCGGCTGGATTTTTATTGGAAAGTTATCCGCAGCGCGTGATGGATCGTTATAAATTAAAAGAGCTGCCGATCAGTGATGAGCAGCTTCTGGATGTTATCGGGCGTAAAAGGGGAGGCTTGCGGTCGGGTGGGATGGTTGATTTACATAAGGCATCCGAAGTTTTGATTCATGATTTGCGGTCAGGTGCCTTGGGACGTGTGAGTTTGGAGCGCCCGGTATAAAATGGTTTTTTATTGAAGTCGCACCAAACAGCGGGATAAAACGGTAACGTAATTCAATACGCTCACCAAACTCTTCTTTTAATTGATCAATTCTAATTTGAGCGCCATAGGCCCAAATGCATAACACGTCACTAAAGTAGTCAATCACCAAAGTTCTTGACGGTTTATTATTGCCCATAATTTGTTACATCCTGTGCGTTTAAATCAAAGCTAAATGATACATCGGTATATGGTCACCATTGCCTAAATTCCGGGTAACAGCTTTTCAGGCAAAGTATAGATTTTTTTTGTAGCATCAATTGGAGAAGTGAAAGATAAATAGCAGGATATGAGGCACAGGTTTTTGTCGTATGAGTCAGCTTCGCGACCATACAATCTATCACCTACGATTGGAAAACCTGCTTCTGATAAGTGCTGTCTGATCTGGTGCTTTCTACCAGTCTCTATTGAAATTTCGAGATATGACTGATTTATCGAGGCATCATATTTAAGGGATTTAGTATGGCTTATTGCAGGTTTGTCGTTAATTTTTGAATCCAGTGTTTTATGATCAGGAAATTTGCCATGTACGATGGCTCGATACTGTTTTTCAACTTGGCGACTTTGAAATAATCTGGAAAAATAGGCGGCTATTTTTTTCTGATGAGCAATAATCATCAGGCCAGTGGCGGCACGATCCAGTCTGTGAACAATAAAGGCAGGGCGTTGGGGTTGCAGATTTTTTTCCACCCAACGGTTTATGGTGCAATGATCCCCCCATTTTGAACCCTGACTGAGCATTCCATAGGGCTTAAACCAGATGCTATAGACATTTTCATCGGCAATTAAAGTCGCATCATCAGGCTGTTTGTCTAAAATTTCCTGATCATAATAGAGATGTAGGCGATCACCGGGTTTTAATATTTTATCGGCCCGCCTGATGCGTTGTGTACTCTGATTTCTGCTCAACCATACCGCGCCTTTTGTCATGGTTTTTTTGATGATTTGCTTTGTTAATTTTGTTGACTCTCCCAGAATATCAACAGCGGTTTTATCTGAGTGATCGACCTCTATACATTTTTCTAATTTCATTTGGATTTTTACCAGTTTAATCATTGATTGATCCAGCTTGGTGTGTCGAGTAATGTTTCAACCAGAGATTCCATTTCATCAACATCCTTATATCACTTAAAGTATTTAGAGTTAAAGTGTAGTTGAAACAGTGCGGTACGACACATTATTGAAATGGTTGAGTTTGTAGAATTGAAGCGGAACGATGCGGTTGGGGTCATTGCACGGAAGCTTCTCTAAATTTTTGTTATTAATTTGTTATTTAAATAGAGAGGATTGGTTATGAATAAAATAAAAATAAAAGAGACCATACTTGATCAGATCTATTGCGCTCGTGTTGAGTGTATGTGGTGGAAACTCTGATTCACCTGAAGGTGGTAAGTCAGGTGGTGATCGCGTTGGTGCTTACCAGTTAAAACTTACCTGCCCAAAGAAGTATTGAGATTCCAAAGTCACTGCAATAATGATTCCAGAAAATGAAATCTCACTTACAATGTGACTGAAGCGCTGGTGAAAGCAAATGATGAAATTAATAAATGCATTGATGGCTTATATGAAAGTCAATTCAGTAATCTTAATAGCACTGGCTCTGGCGTTGCTGTTTCAGGTGGGGATTCGACTGTAAGTGCTGCACCAGACGACCCCCAAATAATGCCATCACCGAATGATGAAAACTTTACAGTTATAGAAAAATCTTATTTAAAGAAGAGCCCTGGATTGAGCCTCAGCCTGATTTTGTTGCAGGAGATGTAGATTTAAAAGGAGAAAGATATGATGACCCAAGGTAGCTGTTTATGTGGGCAGATAGAGTATGAGGTAGAACTTATTCCAGACAAGACGTTTAATAAAAAGCCCCCTTCATTGGGGCTTTTTAATATTAGTTGTTTGGTTTAATCATGCTGTAAAGCAGTTCAATTTCTTGTGGCCAGATATCAGCATTAATAGTTTCCAGAATTAATGGCATTTCATCCATTCGAGGGTCGTTCATAATAAACTCAAAAGGTTCAACCCCGATTTTTCCTTCACCGATACTGTGGTGTCGATCGACCCGGCTGCCAAGATCGGGTTTTGAGTCATTAATATGCATTCCTTTCAGGTATTGAAAACCAACAATTTCTTCAAATGCGTCCATTGTTTTATCATAAGCTTCACGGCTGCGAAGATCATAACCAGCGGTAAAAGTGTGGCAGGTGTCCAGGCAAACACCGATACGGCTTTTGTCTTCTACTTTATCGATAATATATGCAAGATGCTCAAAACGGTAACCTAAGTTTGAGCCTTGGCCTGATGTGTTTTCTATGACAGCAATTGTGTTTGTTGTTGCATCAATGGCTTGGTTGATCGACTCTGCAATGAAGTTAAGGCACTCTTCTTCAGAAATTTTTCTAAGGTGGCTGCCAGGGTGAAAATTAAGGTAAGGTAAGCTTAGTTGTTCACAGCGCTCCATTTCATCAATAAATGCATTCAGTGACTTGTGGCGGGCAACTTCATCAGGATGCCCCAGGTTGATCAGGTAGCTGTCATGCGGCAATACATCCTGTGGGCGAAATCCACCGGCATTCATGTTTTTGTAAAATTGGTCTATTTGTTCAGTAGTTAATGGTTTTGCTGACCACTGACGTTGATTTTTTGTAAATAACGCAAAGGCTTTTGCACCAATTTTACTTGCATTTAATGGTGCATTTTGTACGCCACCTGCTGCACTGACATGCGCACCAATTCTTTTCATTATGATTGACCCTGTAGTTTTATAGAGTGATTGCTTGTTGTTGGGTAAAATTATAGCTGAAAAAACTTTGGCTTTTATAATAATTCCCGATAACGTTAAAGAAGCCCGTCAAAATAATGGTCGGACAATTGAAAAAAAGATACGGATACGGTAAAGTTTTTGTGGAATATGACACAAAGCTCAATGGGCAATCAGCGTGTTCTGCGCAGGGTCGTTTGTCGTAAAACATTCATAGTTTAACTTTAAGGTGTGTTGGGTTGCGGATAGATCAAATTATTAAGCCACAAAGAGCTTCCTTTTTGTTGTTTGGAATATTGCTTGTTTCAAGTCATTTGAGTAGTGCGGGTATTGCAAATACCAAGCATAACTTAGGTAGTACCGGCATTGGTGGAACCAGCAACTTTAGTGGCACAGCAGAAGTTTGTGTGTTTTGTCATACACCCCATGCGGCTAATCGCGAAGCTGCAGTGCCTCTTTGGAATCGCAATTTAACGAACTCGGGTGCTTTTGCGACGTATGATCAAACGGGAACTACGACACTTGATGGTGGTGTAGAGGCAATTGGATCGGTCTCTTTGGCATGTTTGTCTTGCCATGATGGTTCGCAAGCCATGGATTCTGTCATCAATGAACCAGGCTCCGGTCTGGATGTGCCGGCCTATTCTGCTGGGTCGTGGAGTGGGTTGGTTGCAAATACCGATGGTACGATTCCAGTTGATGTTATAACGAACCTTGGCAAAGATTTAACCAATGATCATCCGGTGGGTGTTCAATATGCTGGAGGTGGCTACTCTAATGCAAATCCTCAAGGCCCAGGGGTTGATAGAGATTTTAAGCCCCCTGTTACTGAAATAAACGGGACGACACGTGTCTGGTGGGTGAATACCGCAACGGAAGGTGGGACGAGTGGGTATGAAAGAACGGATATGAAGCTCTATACACGTGTGGGCACTCGTGGTAGATGGTTAGGTGAACCTCAGCCGTATGTTGAATGCGCTTCTTGTCATGATCCTCATGTCGATGAAAACCCTACTTTTTTGCGTGTTACGCCTTCTGGAAGCACTGTTTGTCTGGCTTGTCACACTAAATAATACTCATGATGCTAAGTTTAAAAAAAACAGTTATACCTATTGTAGGTTTTTTTATGATGTTTTTTTTAAATGTCAGTGATATTGCGGCTGATACTATTATCAATGATGCATCAATAGTTGCAACAGTGGGTGATGAGAAAATCACAGTGTTGCAGTTTAAAGCCGCTTTTCATGCGGAGCTTCGTCGTAAATTTTATCATGGCTCGGCTTCCGCAGAAAAAAAAATAGCTCTACGTCAGGAAGTATTAGCCGATATGGTTGATAAAAGGTTGTTGCTTCAAGAGTCGATCAAACGTGGTCTGAAACCAGATGAGCGCTGGGTCAGTAGCGAAGTCCAGCAATGGAAGAGACGCATTAATGCCAGGGGTTGGCAATCAACGAGCGATGTATGGTTAAAGTCAGTCGCTCAAGAACTTAAAGAAAAGAGTCTGATTGATCAGATGAGCTTGAAAATTAAGGATGGTGTTGCAGTAAAGGAAGAGGAGATTCTGAGTTATTACAAGCAAAATACAGATAAATTTACAACACCGGAGCAGTTTCATATTTCATTGATTTTGTTAAAGGTGGCGCCTTCATCAAAAGGTGAGGTATGGGAGTCCGAATTTTCAAAAGCCGAAAGCCTGGTTTCTAAAATTAAGGGCGGTGCTGATTTTTCAGATCTGGCTCGCCGCTACTCTAAGCATGAGTCAGCGGCTAATGGAGGGGATTTGGGATATATACATAAAGGGATGTTGGCACCACAAGCACAGAGCGTATTGGATGGAATGGCTCGTGGTGATGTCTCTAAACCTGTGGTTTTATTACAAGGGGTGGCTATTATGAAATTGCTTGATAAACGTTCATCCAGGTTAAATAAATTTGTGGACGTTAAAGAGCGGGCAAGCGATTTATGGTTACGAGAAAATCGCGAGCTTGCGCTCAGCAAGTTTATTAATAAATTGCGTAATACGACACCAATAACAACGAATAAGTCGGTTTTGGCTAGCATCGAATAAATAACTGTATGGCGATAAATTCAATAGTGAGCAGAAAGGCGCTTAAGCCATTATTGAGTGGTATCGCCCTGTTGTCTGTTTTATTGTTCACTATTTTATGGGGTAGTCTGGCCATAGGAGCCGCTGCTTTGAATTTGTCAGGAAGTGTTGGTTACAATTACCGTTCTCATGCTCAAACAGATGGTGATAAAGTGATTAGTAATCAGTTGGAAGGCTCAATAAAAGGTTCATCCTATTTGTGGCAACCCTGGTTTGCTACTGCGGGTGGGCGATTGAGTGTAACACTTGATAGCAGTGATTATGATTATAGTATTGGGCAGCAAGGCAAGGATGCAAAAATTATAACGGGTGAGTTTAACTTGAATGTTCTGCCTCGGAGTCGAGCACCTTTTTCACTGGTTTTTCACGCAAGTGATAGTCGTGTCGATACTCAAAGTGACAATAATTTGCTGGTTGATTCAGGGCAAAACTATAAAACAAACCGCCTTGATCTTCGTCAATCATGGGTTACGGCTGAAAATCACCGCTTTCAAGGACGTTTCAGTAAGGGGCGATGGACTTCAGATAGCGACCGTTATGACGATCAAAATGTGGGGTTGGAAGCGAGATTACGCTTTCCAAACCAGACTTTAACGACAACACTTAACAGTCAGTCGACAAGTTTTGCAACAACAGAAAAAAGAAAGACGGAAAATCGTTTGCTTGATGTCGATCATTTCTGGAGACCTACAGAGTCGTTGACGATTGATTCGATGTTTAGCCTGTCCAATGTGGATACTTCGTTGCAGCAGCCAACATTGGTTGAATTTGATGATACAACAGTGAATACCATACAGATGTCCAGCTTTGCATTATGGCGATCAAACAGTCGCTTGCTCACCGTGAATGGTGGTGTGAGGATTGCGGATATTGATACGGATATAACTGATAATGCGGGTGGCGTTTTTTCAACAACTGTTCGTGGAGGCGCAATTTATCAGTTTACTAAAAACTTCAGAGGTGATGTTGGCGCAAGTGTTGGCACCAATGATGATGGCCAGACTCAAAAAGATTTTAATAATCTACGTATGGGTGGGTTATATCAATCAGATCTATATGAGCCTTTTTATGATGTTACTTATCAGTGGTATGCTTCAGGTTCAATACAACGTTCTGATGAGGTTGATGAAGTAAAAAATAGTGTTTTGGGGCGTATTGGACATAATATGGAAAGAGTATGGATTGCACCTCTGTCGTCTCGCCTTAATCTGAATTTAAGTCAAGCAGTTAATCAAAACAAGCTGTCTGGTGATCAAAGTGACACAGTCACAAAAATTGACCATTCAGCAAGCTTCGGTTGGAACAAGTCGGTAAAATGGATTTCAGCTTATGCGCGACTGTTCATAGAGGATCGACGTGATATTGATGATCAAGATAATGCACAACAGTTATTTAACTTTCAATTGTCAGGAGTGCTTCCTCTAAATCGCCGAAGTGAGTTGAATGCGAGTATGACGGCACAGCGTACACGTTATGGCGATTTGGAGAATATAGAGACAACATCAGGCCAAATCGGTTATTATCACCAACGCATTTTTGGAGTGACCAATCTAGGGTTTCGTTCTGATCTGAATATTTCAAAGGTGTCATTAAGCAATGGTGTGGATCGTTCAGAGTGGGATAATCGCCTGGACTACAGTATCGGTTTGCTTGATTGCAGTTTAAGTTATCGAATCATTGATCGTGAAGGTGATCGTAGCAATTTAATGCTGGTTCGGGTAACTCGACGATTTTAACCAGGAAGGTATTTTTAACCCACTTGGTTGAAAAAATCTTTTATGGCAGGGAGCAGTGAGTGTTCTGAAAGGCTCTCAGATTATGGGGATACTTCTATTTTTTCATAATCTGACAGCTTTTATACAACAAGGAATATTTGGTAACCTGTTTGTAAAAGGGTAAGTGTGTTTTTTAATAATTACTTTTTATTTTGTTGACGAGGAGGTGTTCAATGATACTCAATCCCTTGCGCAAATTTATAAATAAATTTGCTTGTGTCGGGATATTGGCTGGATTAGTTCTGATGTTAGGTTCTCAGAATGTTCATGCAGAATATGGCGATGTGGTTATAAATAACTATTCTGACGCAGCGGGTATGCGTCCTGCTGTTTTTCCACACTGGTTTCATCGCATTCGTTTTCGTTGCAAAGTATGTCATGCCGATTTGGGTTTTGAATTTAAAGCGGGCGGTAACAAAATTACGATGGCAAAAATTATTGATGGTCAGTTCTGTGGAGCTTGCCACAATGGCGAAGTCGCGTGGTCTGTAGAAAACTGTAATATGTGTCATTCAGGTAACCCTGGTACACCAACGCATTTTCATGGTAGCACAGTGCAACGTTTAGTTGCTCCTGCGTATAAATCGCTGGAAAGCAAATAAGGAGAGGGTTATGAATTTTAAAACAAAATCGATTTCTCTAGCTTTCGCTTTAGTTGCGGTTGCTCCATTGAGTGCAGTGCAAGCAGAAGATGCAGTCATTGCCCAGTCTGACACAATAAACGTCGCTTCTGTAAGTGCGGTTAACACTTTTAACCGTAACCTTAAAAAAGAGACTAATATTAATGCTGCTCCATCAGAAGATGGCATTCATGATCCTGCAAATGATAGTACGCATGTTCTGCAGCCGCCTAAAGAAGCTTTTAGTGGTTTTGTAACAAGCAAGTTTGGCAATTATGTGGATTGGGTGAAAACTTTGGAAGAAGGGAAGATTAACCCTCGTTGGGATCGAATCAACCCTGCAGAAGAAGCGTTTGTAATGGATATGGATATTGTGCGTGAAGTCAAATCTTCAGTGCCTGATGTTATTTTTCCTCATCGTCAGCATACTGAGTGGCTGGCTTGCGCGAATTGTCATCCAACAATTTTCATTCCACAGCAAAATGCAAACCAATTTAATATGTCTTCGATTTTGCTAGGTAAGGATTGTGGTGTATGTCATGGCAAAGTATCTTTTCCAGTGACCACAAAATCATGTGGTTTATGCCATTCAAAACCAAAACCTGCTGATTGGGAACCACCCATGAGTCAGGCATCACTTAAAAATCCCTGGAAATGATTTTTTAAGAGTTTGGTTTTAAATAGAAGATATGGGTTAGGTCATATTTTTTGGCTTAACCCGTGTGTTGATATAAATAAAGTAAATCAATATTTTTAAAATTATACGGATAGTTAAGCATGGAGAGTTGTAGCGAGCTATGTCTGACTAACTTGGAGGCAGAAAATAATGAATAAAAAACTGTTGCAAAAGAGCGTCTTGGTAGCAATGACTTTTAGCGTGGCCGCGTGTGGCTCTGGTATTAAAAAGTCCGAAGAAGTACTGCCTGAAATGGGTAGTGATTTAAAAGAACAAGCGGTTGATGTTGTTAAATCAGTACAACCTCAAGCTGAAAAGAAAATTGAAGAAGCTGTTGTAATTCCACTTAACGATGCGGTGAAAGAAGAGAGTGGTGGCTTGGTCGTAGAGGATGTAAAAGCAAAAGAAGTAGTGCTGCCTGCAGATAAAAATACATTCATTGTTCGCTCAGTCAAAAAAGATTCCAGTCATCCAAAATATCAACAGGGGACTGATATAGGATTCACTGTGAATGGTGTTCCTGGAAAAGACTTTGTTGTTGAGCGGGGTCAAAATTACACCTTTGATATTGATACAGGGGTGACTCACGACTTTTATTTGACGACTAATCCAAAAGGATGGGGTGCAGGCGCGATTACAGAAAAAGAGGGTGTAACAGGGCAGTTTACTTATATAGGAAAAGTGAGTTTGACTCCCAATGAAAAAACGCCTGACGTACTTTATTATCAATGTGTTAACCATAAGTATATGGGCGGCAAGATTTACGTAGTTGATAAAGGTGAAAGAATTGACATTGATGCTTTGTCAAAACGTAAAAGCCCTATTGTCGGTAAACCTGTAAAAAGATCTGTTTCTTCCAATCAGGTTAAACAGAAAATTAACTTTGCAAACATGATGTTGAGTGATTCATCAAAGTCCGCACAGCGCATTGCTGCAAGCGGCCATGATGAGGCAAAAGGCCTCATGCAAAAGGCTCAAGACTATCTGGACGAATCTCGCACCTTGTTGAAAGCGGGTAAAAATTCTGAGGCACTGGATAAAGTCGATTTATCATTACGTACAATGAATGATGCAACGCGCATGGTGCCAAGTACTGAATCTGTTATTGACCAGGAGGCACGGTATGCAGAGCTTTTGGATGAAGTGAATAAATATGAAAAAACATATAAGACCCATGTGAAAGGTGCTAAAAGTGCTGATAAAATGGATGAAGGTCGGTTTTCAGCATTAGTTGAAGAGGCTGAAAAGTTGGCAAGTTCGGGGGATTATGCGGCAGCAAATAAAGATTTACAGGAGGCTCAAAAAATAATCGCGGGCTCTCTTAATAAAATACTTCACGCCAAAACAGTGGTTTACGATAAAAACTTTGAAACCCCCAAAGAAGAGTATGAGTATGAACTGGCGCGTCACCTAAGTTATGAAGAACTGATTCCATTAGGAATTGATCAAAAACAACCTTCTGCAGGTACCTTGAGATTAATGGATAACTTTGTCAAAAAGAGCAAATCTATAAAAAAGGAGGGTATTGAGCTTGGGAAAAAAGGTGATTATAGCAATGGCATACTTGCTTTGCAGGCAGCAACAGATAACTTGATTCGTGCTTTACGAATGATCGGAGTAGGTTCATAGTTTAATAAACTGTGAGTAATAGAGTAAATTTTAGATGAGATATGACCTTAGAAAGTGTGTTGGAAATCTTGTTTCCAGTGTCCTTTTAGTGAGTGCTACTGTTTTCGGAATGGGAAGTGGACTTGCTATTGCAGATGAAAAAAGTAAGTTGGTTCCTGTTCTGCCTGAGCGCGGTTCACATTTTCAGACAGAAGCTGAAATTGTTCCCGTTGAAAAGGATGGTATTCATGATGCTTCGAATGGTGCTGTAAAAAATTTGCAGGCACCCGTCGAAGCGATGAAAGATTTTCCTCGTGACTCTGCTGGAATAACAGACTGGGTGCAAGCTATTGAAAAGGGCCTGATTAATCCACGCATGGGAAGAGAGGGTTCTGGCAAAGAAAAAATGACGGTTGTAGATTTTGATATTGTTTTTGATAAGACAGGGTCTATGCCTGTTGTGCGCTATCCACATAAACAGCATACAGAGTGGCTGACTTGTGCGAATTGTCACCCCAAAATATTTATTCCTGAAAAGGGTGCAAATCCTGTGACAATGTCCGCAATTATGCAAGGGAAGTACTGTGGGGTTTGTCATGGTAAAGTTGCTTTTCCACCAACAATGAATTGTGGGCGATGTCATTCCGAACCTCGAAAAACCAAGTTGTTACGACAATAGAAGGGTTGTTTCGTTTTAGCGCTTTGTTCGTCACACTGCTTGCTTTTGCAGGGTGTGCGTCTGAGCCTAAGCCTCCACCTGCATGGGCTATTTCTGCTGTACCTGACTCTGTGCCCGCTCCTCCTTCACACTCAGGTGTACTTGATAAACTGGCGGATTCACCTGAGCTATTGCTAGATGATGAGGGTGGTTTAGAGCTCCCTTCTTTAGCGAATGAATCAATTTTGATTAATTGGTCGACTATTGATGGTGGAGCTGTTGGAAATAGATTAACAGGCTTAACCAGACAACAGCTTAAAAACCCTGTTGCAACTGCTGCACGAGGTAAATATGTTTATATTGTTGATGAAGCAGAAAAGGGGGTTTATCTCTATGATAATGATCTGGATCAGCTTCAATTAATATCTGGTGTAGCTAAGCATATCAAACAGGAAATTACTGATATTTATGTTGCACCTGACCTCTCTTTTTATCTCACTGATTCCAGTGCAGGCCGTGTATTACACTTTAGCCAGTCAGGAAAACTAATACAGGTATTTGAAAATTATTTGAATATGTCCAGGCCTGTCGGCATTACTGTTGATGAGCATCGAGGTTTTGTACTCATTGCGGATGGTTCGTACGACTATATTCTGGTTTTTGATCGCCAAGGGACCCTTCTTGATGCAATCGGTGCTCGTGGAAAAAAACAGGGTGAATTCAGGGGGGTGACTGCTCTTGCCATAGGTAACGAAGGTGTTTATGTTACATCTCGCATTGGTACAAGAGCTCAAGTTGTTAATCTGGATAGTCGTTTTCGCTATGCCTTTCAAGAGAATACTTTGATATTTCCTACGGCCATTGTTATTGATGAGGATAATCAAGCCTTTGTCAGTGATTCATTTGATAACAAAATAAAAATTTATAGAAAAGGTGAGTTGATTTCTACATTTGGAGGTACAGGTAATGGCCCGGGTCGATTTAACAGGATTACTGATATGTGGCTGGATGAGGGGTTCTTGTATGTGACGGATAACTTAAATAAGCGTATTCAAGTGCTTCGTATTGTTCCTGAAGGGTTGCTGGAGCCTTTGTCTGAATAATGAAACTTCTTGAAAAGAGGCTTTTTTATGTTGTTTTATTTGTTGTAGTCATTTTGCTTATGTCCGGGTGTGCAACAGCACCTGCAACCTTATCTTTTATTCAACCGCATGAGAACACACCACAAGTTTGGCCTACGGAACCTGAGGTCGCACGTTATCGATATGTCGGGGAATTGATCGGTGAAGAGAATTTTCAGTCCACAAGTGAAGATAGGAAAAATTTTGTAGCGCAGGCTTTTAAATGGCTGGTTGGGCTCACTTCAAAAAAATATCAGCCCAAAGTTCTGCAACGACCTCAAAATGGATTGGTTGATAGTGATGGGCGAATATTGGTGACTGATGTCAGTCGTCAGGCCATTTATGTTTTTGATAAAAAAAATGGCAAGCTGGATATATGGGAGATGGCAGAGAAGAATCGTCGTTTCATTGCCCCTTCTGCAATTGTTGAAGATGGTCAAGAGGGCTTTCTGGTCGCCGATGCCGAGCTTGGGATGATCGTTCGTCTGGATCGTGAGGGTCGTCCACAAGAAGTTTTTGCGGATGAGATTGTAGTGCGTCCTGTTGGTTTGGTTCGTCACGTTAATACGGGTCGAATTTATGTGGCCGATGTGCGCGAACATAATATTAAAGTGCTGGATGCTGATGGTGTGCTTCTTGAAACGTGGGGATATCACGGTGAAACGATTGACGCATTCAATACTCCCACTTATCTATCTCTTTTCAATGATCAGCTCTATATCACCGATACATTCAATTCACGAATCAAAGTGCTTGATCTAAGCGGCGAAGTACTTAAAATTATTGGTAAACGCGGTCTGTATGTGGGTGATCTTCCTCGCCCAAAAGGTGTTGCTGTCGATACAAAAGGTCATGTTTATGTAATGGAGTCCTATTACGATCACTTGCTGGTTTATAATCAGGAGGGTGATCTGTTATTACCGATTGGAGGTAGTGGGCATGGTGTTGGTCAATTTTATTTGCCTGCTGGTGTCTGGATCGATCAAGAAAACAGAATTTATATCGCAGACATGTTTAACGGGCGAGTTGCTATTTTCCAATATCTGGAGTCAGATATGATCAGCAGTACTTACTAATAGCAGCGGATAGCTAAAATATTGGGTAAAAATCAGTGAACAGAAAAAATGACTTGCCATTTTTCGGTCAATTTAATCCCTTTTTTTTAATAACAATAAAAGGAATTTTGTTATTTATTTTAATTTTTTTTACCGTTTCATCACATGCTGAAATCGTCTCTGATGTCAGAAACACAAAACATAATTTTTCAGCATCACTGCCTCCTCAACTGCCTGGTAATCAAAATCGGGATATGATGGCTTCGAACGAATCACAGGTTTGTGTGTTTTGCCATACTCCACATGGAGCATCAGATATACCGAAAGCGCCGCTGTGGAACCGTTCACTATCTACCAGCTCTTATATACCTTATAGCTCCAGCTCTTTAGATGCGACTGATTTAGGCCAGCCTGAAGGAAAATCAAAACTTTGTCTGTCATGTCATGATGGCACGATTGCTGTGGGTTCAGTGAACGTGTTAAATCGCAAAGAAAACACGACCATCTCTTTAAGTGGAGTCGAATCTGATGGTTCGATTGGTGGTGGGGAGCAAGGCTCAGGTAGTGGCTATACTCGGCGGCTCGGAGTTGATCTTTCAAATGATCACCCAATCTCTTTTACATATGACAGTGCATTGAGTGTGCGAGATGGTGAGCTACGTACACCAAATGAACCTGGCGCATCGGTTGCAGAGCGTGTTCCAGGAACTCATCCAACGCTACCATTGGAAGATAACCAGATGGAGTGTATCAGCTGTCATGATCCGCATGTCACAGATGATGCTTCTGAAGTCAGTACCAAGTTTTTACGTGTGAATCGTTTTCAACAAGTGCCTCCAACTGAAGGCACTTTTAATGAACGTGGTGATATTATCTGTTTGGGTTGTCACAATAAAGCCGGTTGGGTGAACTCAGCGCATGCCAACCCTCTTGTTGCCGATGAACTGTATGAAAATTCAGCCGCTGAGTTACGTGAGTTTCCGAAAAATATGCCGGTGTGGCAAGGTGCTTGTGTGAACTGCCATGACCCACATGCCGTTGAAGGTTCTCGCCGCATATTGCGTGAAGGCACTGATGGTTCAGAGCAAGTTGCGCTCAATGGGGCTAAATACAAACAGGGTGGTAACCCGGCTATCGAAGAAACATGTTATATGTGTCATTCAAAAGATGGGGGTGTTTTGCAAGGGCAAGGGAGTGCAGGTTTTCAGGTGCCTGATGTAAAAACTGATTTTACAACGATGTTGCGTCGTATGCCGATTGCGACCGCTGATCAGCCCGGTGGTGTAGAGGTTCATTCAATTGGCACAGGTAATGGAACACAACTTGGTAAAGACTTTGTAGAGTCTCGTGAACTGTTAGGATATGGTGACTTGAATAACCGTCATGCAGAGTGTACAGATTGCCATAATCCACACCGTGTTATGAAGAAACGTAAATTTAATGATGATGGTGCCATTCCTGATGAGGGGGGCACACATATTGCGCCAACAAATATTGCATCAGGCGTATTGCGAGGTGTATTTGGTGTGGAGCCAAGATATGGTAATACTGCATTTGGTTCGCTGGCAACAGGTTATGATGTGAAGCGGGGTGATGGTGGCGTTGGAGCCAGTGAAGCAGTTGAATCGGAACATTTAACTCGTGAATATCAGCTCTGTTTTAAATGCCATTCAACTTATGCTTATGATACTCCACCAATGTTAGGAGGGCGCTATCGAGGGGGTACACCGCCCGGTACGAATGCAATGGAGCAATACACTGATCAAGCAATGGAATTCCAGTCGCCTGATGACCATAAGGGCGGAAGTACGTCTTTAACTCCTACAGGCGCTCACTCCGATTACGCAAACAATAATCATCGATCATGGCACCCTGTGGTTAAAGATACTGGAAGGACTCCTGAAGTTCGCAAAGCCAATAAAGATAACTGGTTGCCTCCTTTTAATCAGAATGTTGGCAACCAGACTATGTACTGCACTGATTGCCATGGTTCAGATACACCGCCGGGCTCTATCGAACCGATGGGGGGAGAGAATGGCTTTGCCTGGGGGCCACATGGTTCGAATAATAATTTCATATTGAAAGGTGCTTGGAATGATCAAACCGGAGGCGATGGAGCAAGTGGCGGGACTCCAAATGCACTCTGTTTTAAGTGCCATGACTATAATGACTATGGGAAATTTATTGATCTTTCAAACGGTGAAATGTCTGGTGAGAGCGGGTTTCAGGTACAGTCGGCTTCAATTACTGACTCCCAATGTATCGACTTTGCTTTTCAAAGTAAAAATTTACATAGTGGACATGTACAAGCGTTGACGGGAGTGACTAATTTTCGCTGTTCATTGTGTCATGTTGCCGTGCCACATGGTTGGAAAAATAAAACATTCCTTGCAAACTTGAATGATGTGGGGCCTGAAGCAGGATTGCCAGCGGGAACTCAGGTAAGAAATAATACTGAGAAGCGTTATTACCAGGGTCCCTATTACAATGGTAGTGTATTGAAGGTAAAAAATTTCGCACGAAGTGGCGAATGGCTTCCTGAAAATTGTGGTTCAGTCGGGGGGCCAGGTAATGGTGAATCAGGATTGAACTGGATGACGGGGCAAAAAGGCAGTCCAAACCAGGTACCTGATCCTAACAGTGAAGGGTGTAACGCAATTCCATGATTAAGGTGCTGGCCTCTTCCCGCTTGACATTGGTGGGAATGCTGCTTCTTGGTGGGGGTGCAATTCTTAGTTATGGCAATCCTGCCGATATGCCCGTATGGGTATTAGTTGTTCCCATGGCTCTTTTGGCGCTGAATCTGGTTTGCGCCATGATCAGTAATCCTCGAATTAATCGCCGTTACGGCCTATTGGTATTTCATGCCGGTTTACTGGGCGTGGTGATTCTTGCAGCCATTGGTCGGCTGACTCACTTTGATGCACACGTTGAAATGCTGAATGGTACAGCTTTTGATCCTTCAGACCTATTTAATATCCGGAAAGGACCTTTACATAACAAGAGTGCTCTGGACAATATCCGGTTTATTCAGGGTGACTATACCATCAGCTATTCCCCGGGTATTGCGCGCGGTCCAACACGTAATCAGGTGATATTGCCGACGGATGATGGTGAAGGAGAGGCAGTGACATTTGGCGACGCTGTTCCATTAGTAATACAAGGTTACCGTTTTTATACCAGTTTTCATAAAGGTTTTGCTCCAATCATGACTTGGATTCCCGATCAAGGCGAAAAAGTCACAGGTACAGTGCACATGCCGCCCTATCCACTCTATGATTACCGGCAGGCAAATCGCTGGCAACCTCCCGGGGCACCAGAGATCAAATTCTGGTTGCGGCTGGATACCGGGATTGATGCAAGCAGTGACTGGGTACTGGATGCTAACAAATCAACAGGTATATTGGTCGTGAATAGTGACGATCAACGTATTGAGTTGCAACCGGGAGAAATAGCCCAGCTGCCTGATGGTCAATTGCGTTATGAATACATGACCAGCTGGATGGGCTATAAAGTGTTTTATGATCCAACGTTACATTGGCTGTTTTTTACATCAGTAATTGGAGTGATAGGATTGTTGTTTCATTTTTGGCAAAAGGTTAATAAAAATTAATATGATTGGGTATGCAAGTGAACTTCCGTGGTTATGGGCAGGGTTGGCAGCTTATGCAATAGCGACATTTGTGGCGATTTACTCTGTGGTTTTTCAGTCACAAAAAGTGACCAGTCAGCGTGACGAAATGATTGTGCTGGGTTTTATTTCAGCTGGTGTTTTACTGCTTGTGGTTGCGATGGCAGTGCGTTGGCTGCATTTAGGTCACGGCCCTTTTGTGAATTTATTTGAACTGATTGTAAGCCAGTTATTCAGCTTGGGGTTAATTTATGCCTTGATCTATTGGCGTTTTCCAATACTGCGTGCAAGTGCTGTAGTGGTACTGCCCATTATGTGGGTACTTGGTGCGTGGGTGCTTACGCTAGAGCCGAGGCCGAGCAATTTTCCCCCTACATTTGATACGCCCTGGTTATGGGTTCATATCGGTTTTGGTAAAGTATTTTTAGCTTTTTGCCTGATTGCTACAGGTTTGGCCGGAATTATTTTACTGCGAAATATTTCACT